>JAHEEQ010000209.1 GCA_024640585.1 Micrococcales bacterium | reverse complement strand
GCAATTAAATTAGATGGCAGCGAAGATGGTGCTGCGGTAATCACTACAACTAGAGCTACGTGGCCACTTCCGGCAGATGCAGGTCCATGTTTAAGTAATGGATGCGCATTTGTTAGTGGGAGATTTGATACTCACGGCAAAGTCGCATTCCAATATGGATTTATCGAAGCTCGGATCAAAATGCCGTCAGGTAGCGGAAACCACCCTGCATTTTGGATGCTTGGCGACAACATCAATCAAGTTGGATGGCCAACAACTGGCGAAATGGATATAACGGAAATTCATAGCAATGATCCAACAGTCACAACAGCAGCTATAAATTACGCAACGTACTACTCACCCAATTCATGTTGTAGTAATCACAAATACACTTTTGCGGCTTTTAATGTAGGAGTAGATCTCAGCGTTGGGTATCACACATATGCTGTTGCATGGTTGCCAAACTCAATTTCTTACTATGTCGATAATAAGTTGATTTCAACGACGACTCCGCAAACATTAGGCGGCTACTGGAGTTTTAATGACAAATTTTTCTTAATTTTAAATAACGCAGTGAACTCTGTATTTAGTGGACCTTGGGATCAATTACAGTCTTCAACCATGTCAATTGATTGGGTGCGCAGCTATCAATTAAATGGTCAAGGTGAAGTTTTCACCAAATAAAAACTCCTGATATCCAATTTCAGATACCAGGAGTTTTTATTTCGAAGGTCTTCTTACTTCTTAGTATAACCAGAAGGGCACTTTGGATTAACCGCAGTCACCTTCTTTGTAAGCTTTCCTTTGACACACGTAATTGTTGTTGCCTTTACAACAGGCTTTGCTGCTGCATATACATCGAATGTTACGAGATCAACATCAGCTTCTTTGTCACCATATCCAGGGATTATTGGCTTAAAGGTTCCATACAAACGAGTTTTCGGAGCTAGAGCATTTGGAGTCAAAGGTGCAGCTTCCGTACCCGTCGTATCGGTGTTTTTCAGTGTGAAAGTTACCTCTCCCGCCGCATTAGTTTTTGCTTTCAGATCTGCACCAGATGCAGATTCTGAGGCAGGAGTTCCAATCTTTGTGCTGCCCGACAACCAGTTAGCTTTTGAAACACTGTATGGAGCATTAACCTGAAGAGTTACTTCAGTATTTGCAAGTGGAGTCGTGCCATCTTTAGTTACAAGATACTTCAATGTGAGAGTTGATCCCGCCGCAACATATGTATAGAAAGCACGAGTTTTTGCTGAGTACCACTGTGCAATATCACCAGTTGTGTCAACACTATTAGTTGGTCCAAACGCCGGTGAAACTAATCGCATTGAAGGAAGCAACTTCGGCGCTACAACTGTTGGTGTTGGGGTTGGAGTTGCAACGGGTGTTGGTGTTGGGGTTGGAGTTGCAACAGGTGTTGGGGTTGGAGTTGCAACAGGTGCTTTAGCTTCCGTCAAAAAGTGAATCTCCAAGATGTCTACATCTTGTGAACGTTGTGCTGCATCTCGAGCTGGAGTAGTCGAATAAGTTCCGAGCCACACAGCTAATTGAGTGTATTGCTTTCCTGTTGGAATAGTTGCACCATCATTAGGAATGGAAGGTTCACCGCTTGAATCTTTATTAACTAAAGTGAAAGAGATTTTACCGGAGGCATCAGTTGTAAATGGAACGAGTAGACCATCTGAAGGTTTACCGGAAACAATTGGGATTTGCCGACCATCTTGAAATTCAGTATTTGCTGTACCAACAGTGTAAGACGGGTTGAGGACAAGAGTTACAGGAGTGTTCGGCAATGCATTTCCTGCAGCATCTTTAACGATCCAAGAAAGTTTCAAGGTTGAACCTGCTTGTGCTATCACATCAATGAGTTTTACATCCGGAGTGAAATACTTTACAAAGTTTGCTACATCTTCATTAGCCGCTTTGTTGTACAGAGACCATGCATATCCAGATGAACCTGCAACATCCCAACGCAGTGATGGAAATGCGCTTGCCGCACTTGACGAGCTTTGCCCAATCAACATGCCGGAAAATAGGAGCGCAACCGTTGCAACCCCGCTAACGATTTTGCGTGATATTGATGTCTTCATCTACTGCTCCTATTTTCTTACTCGAGGGTTAGCGCTTTATAACTTTTCCGACTCCGTTGACGGAATAAAATCTGATGTAATCAACACTCAGTTGAGCTTGATTCATGCTTGGGTCAATGAATTCTCCTGCATAGGTACCCCCCATGGCTAGGTTTAAAATCAAGAAAAACTCCTGATTAAATACCCATCCACGAGTGCCCGTGTCATTTGAAGAAACTGAGCCGTTGACTCGGCCATCAACGATGAAGTCAATTGAATTCTTTTTCCACTCGATTGCATAGGTATGGAAATCATCTGAGAGTGGTGCAAAATTTAGAAAACGTGTTCCTAAACCTGATCCATCTGGGGTTGTCGGACCATGAATCGCTGAAGTCGATTGATCTGACATGTCGCCGCGGTACTCCATGATGTCGATTTCGCCGCACTCCGGCCAAGGAACTCCATCTAATAAGTCCCCTCCAAGCATCCAGAAAGCGGGCCATGTTCCAACCCCTGAAGGTAACTTCATTCGCGCCTCAACGCGTCCATACATAAAACTTACTTTGCGTGCGGTTTTCATTCGAGCACTTGTAAATTGACACTCAGAACAGCGGTTTAAAATATCCTCAGTGCCTGGGTCGTTGCTTACCTGTTCGGCATAATCATTTGAGATTCGCTTAGCTGTGATAACTAATCGGCCAGAGCCATCCATAGAGGCGTTGGCGGCTTTGTTTGTGTAGTACTGGCGCTCAGAATTTCCCCAGCCTCCACCACCAATTTCAAATGACCAAGTTTTTGATGAAGGTAGCGTTCCCTTTTTACCGTTAAATTCATCCGACCACAAAAGTTTGAGAGTCTTTTTTGGGGCGGCGTTAGCAACTGGTGTAACCAAGGCAGCCACAGCAACTGAGAGCGCCGCGCAGATGCTTACAGCGCTCAACATGACTCTCTTGATTGGCATTAGAAAGCTCCCCTCGTTACACAATTTTAATACAAAACCCCTTGCGCCAAATGGCGTGAAAGACTTAAATAGCGTACCTTGAAACCGCTTTCATGGAAACCCCAACGGTGTGAGTTTTCCTGAGAGTTTCGACGATTCTTGTATGACTTGCCGGATGTCAGGTCTTTTAATGGAAGGTTCCACTCATGAGTAAGTTAACCCGCAGAAATGCTTTTTTAGGTGCGGTTGTTGCGTTAGCGGTATCTGCAGGGCTACTTACTGCTCCTGCAAAAGCAGCTGACTCGGTGACTCTAACAATTTGGACCTTCGGCGAAGTAATTCAGCCGGGTCTACAACGTGAGTATCAAAAACTTCATCCAGAAATTAAAATTATTCCAATTAAGAACGATGTAGATCCTTTGCACCAAAAAACAATTTTGTCATGTCAGACTGGTGGGCCGGCCGACATCATCGCTTTTGAAGTTCCTTACTCAGGGTACTGGCGAACAGGAAACCGCCCGAACTGCTTCCAAGATCTTCGTCAAATGAAAACTTCAGATTCCAATGCATCTGCTGGTGTAGCAGCTGGATTATCTGCAAACGATATTAAAAAGAATTACCTACCTTGGCGCTGGGAACAAGGCGTTGCTTTCAATGACAGCGTCATTGGAATCCCAACAGATGTCGGCGGATTGCAAGTTGCATATCGTTCAGATCTATTTAAAAAAGCGGGTTTGCCAACAGATCGTGTAGCAGTAGGCAAGTTATGGCCAACCTGGGACAAATTTATTGAAACTGGTCAAAAGTATGTTTCAAAGTTGTCTCCAGCAGATAAGAAGTCCGGTAAAGGATTTATTGATGATGCTGGATCTATTTATGCCGCAGTAATGAACCAAGGAACGGTGAAGTATTACCAGCCAGATGGAACAGACGCAGGAAAACTTGTTTACAAAACCAATCCTCAAATTAAAACTGCTTGGGACACAACCGTAAAAGCTCTCAACGCTGGAATCGGAGCTCGATTAGGTCAATTCACTTCTGACTGGAATATCGGCATGAACAAGGGTGCGATGGCTACAATTTTGGCTCCGGCTTGGATGCTTGATTACATCAAGAAGCAA
>JAHEEQ010000197.1 GCA_024640585.1 Micrococcales bacterium | reverse complement strand
TAATTCAATCGTGTAGCCTGATTTCATATCGGTTGACACCGGCTCTTTGATACTGAATCGTTCAATATGAAAATTTTCATACGCGTGATGATTGCAAGCATCTTCGAAAGCAGTGAGCATAGGTACCGGACCGCAACAATAAAGATGCGTATCGTCAGAGTAGCCAACAAGCAATTTCTTTAAATCTGGTGGTCTGTTCATCTCATCATCGAAATGGCATTGCAAGCGAATTCGATGATTTGTAAAAGCCTCAATGTCAGCAAGAAAAGCGGCTTGCTTTCTGGACCTTGCGCAATAAATGAAATCAACCTCTGCATCATGCGCTCTTAAATATCGGAGCATTCCCAACATTGGCGTAACACCGATGCCGCCAGCCACTAAAACTTTTCTCTTTTCTGATGATTCCAGTGGAAAGTTATTACGTGGCTTTGAGATTTGGAGTGTCATCCCAACATGAAGCTGTTCATGTATGAATTTTGAACCTCCACGACTTTTTGCATCTTTCAAAACGGCAACCACATAGCGGTGCGATTCGCGAGAGTCATTCAGTAGAGAGTAACTACGCACGAGTCCATTAGGCAAATTCAAATCAATGTGTGAACCCGGCTCAAAATTGACGAACTCTGAACTACCTGGCGCAGGGTGCAATTCAATGCTAATTACATCCTCAGCCTCCCATGTAATAGATTTAACAAGTGCAATCAAGAAAGGTGAGGACATAAATATTTTGCAAACAAGATCACATTATCGAAAGGCCACCATCAACCATGATTGATGTACCAGTCATAAACGAAGCTTCGTCAGAAGCCAACCAAAGAATTGGTGCGGCGATTTCTGTAGGTGTAGCCCAACGACCGAGCAGCGAAGTACTTTGACGTTCAGACTTCAGCTTTTCAACATCCTTACCTACAGCCTGAGCTCGTGTCACATGAAAGTCAGTCAAAGTAGAACCAGGGCAAACAGCATTAACGCGAACACCATTTGACGCCTCTTCAAACGCTAGCGTCCTTGTCATTGCTAACTGTCCCGCTTTTGTTGCGTCATAAAGCCCCATGCCTTTTCGTCCAGTCACTGCGTAACAAGACGAAACGTTCACTATGCTTCCCCGACCACTTCGACGTAAAGCAGGTAGCGCAGCACGAGCGTAGTTTGCACACCCCACAAAATTGACATCGACCATCGCATGCCATTCAGCAGGTGTGGCATCCGACAGTAGAGAGTAATTACGCATAGCAGCGTTGTTGACCAACACATCAAGACTTCCAAAGTCATTCAATGCTTTTTGAACGATATCAAATGCAGCTTTTTCGTCAGAAACGTCTGCAGCATACTGAGTGATGCGAGCATTTGGAATAGCAGATCTGATTGACTCGGATGTGCGTAATAAAGCCTCTTTGTTAAAGTCAACAATGACAACCGACGCCCCTTCTTGACAAAATAAATGTGCTGTTGCAGCACCTATGCCAGCACCGCCACCAGTAATCAATGCAGTTTTGTTAAGTAGTCTCATATGATCCTTAATCGGCTTTTGCGCCAGTAGCCTTGATTACTTTGCCCCAGCGTGGTATTTCCGATCCAATCCAATTACGGAACTGATCGGGAGATCCAGCGATCACATCAAACTCCATGGACTCAAGTTTTTCGCGGACTTCAGTTGATTTCAAAATTTTTACAAGCTCTTTGTTGTATCGATCAATCACTGGCTTTGGCGTTCCGGCTGTAGTTAAGAAACCGATCCAAGAAGTTGCTAAAAAATCTGGGTAGCCAGACTCAATTAATGTAGGAATTGTTGGCGTACTTGGAAATCTTTTTTGACCTGATGTGGCAATCAAGCGCAGACGTCCTTCCTTTAAAAATTGCTGCACATTGCCGGGCACTAGAAACGCCACATCCACATTGCCAGCCAGCAAATCTGTAATCGCTGGTCCTGCACCACGGTAAGGAATGTGTGTAATTTCGACACCTGAAGCAAGCTTGAACATTTCCATTGTTAGATGCGATGCGCTGCCTACTGCAATTGATGCGTATGACATCTTGCCGCCACTAGTTTTAGCGTAAGCGACCATTTCCTGTACGTTTTTTATGGGTAAAGCAGGATTCACGACTAAGTACTGAGGTGCAGCAACAGCCAAGGTGATTGGTGCCAAGTCTTTAACAGGGTCATATGGCATTTTTTCAAACAAACTTACATTAATCGCAAGTGGTCCGTTGTATCCAACTAAAAGTGTGTGTCCATCTGGATTTGCTTTCGCGACAAAATCAGCACCAATATTCCCTCCAGCACCAGGTTTGTTTTCGACAATGACCGGTTGCCCAATAGCTTCTGCTAACTTAGGGGCAACAATCCTCGCGAGTACATCGTTCGTACTTCCAACAATTGGCACGATGATCTTCACAGGCTTTGTTGGACTCCATTCTTTTGCAAATACAGAATTGCTGATGGTTATCCACGCCAAGATAAAGATTGTTGCTTTCCATTTTTGTTTCATTTTTGTCTCCATTTTGGAATCGTTTTCAAATAGAAAACAACGGCTGATCTAAACCATCAGAAAGATTTTTTTGCGCCCACTCAACTGGATCAACTGATCTATCAAGCAATACACCAGCCGCCCTTACGCGTTGTTCAATTGCATTTAGTGCTGGAGGCTCAACTCCCTGCTCCAAACCTAAAGCAGCTTCGTGCAGCATGCGTCGGGCCATCACAATAGCTTTATCGGTTGGAAGTAACTGCTCTGCCTCATGATTTTGAATAGGACCCATACTTTCTTGCAAAGAGTAATCTTGCGCAGCAAATCCAAAAATTCCGCTGTAAGCGCGTTTATCTTTTTGCGCGACTCGATCCATCAGATAGTCGTTATCGCGATTGGCTTTGGGAACAAAACTTCCAGGCGCTTCATATTCAACATGAATGCCTTTGCCCGCCACCATCGCTGATCGTTCTTCTGCCGATAGTGGCTTATCAGGATGCCAGTTCATGCTCCATGCCATGCAACTGTGATCGTCAATTGGCACCCAAATGTGTCCACCTAACGCATGATGCCCAAATGGAGGGATCAAAGTGAACCATGGAAATAACCATTGAGTCACTCGCCAGTAATAAGAATCAGGCTCACCGTTACGACGTCCAAACAACGTCAAACCAAATGGGTTCTTTTCAATTTCAAAGATTACATTTCCATCAGCTTTGATGTAATCCAATGCTTTAACTCCTTGGTGCATCGGATCGCCATCTACTTCATAACTGTGCACGAATGACACATGACTTGTGTCAATTCCACCTTCCATCGCTTGCAAATAGTTGGAGTATTGGATGCGTTTAGAAACAAATACATGGCTCTCTGGCAAATTGCACCACTCCAACTCAGGAGGTTCTGGCTGCTTGTCTGCAGGCCCCATGTAAGCCCAAACGATACCGCCGCGCTCTATACACGGATAGGCCTTGATGTGCATTCGCGCACATGCTTGTGGAGACGATGGAACATCAACACACTTGCCATCGCCATCAAATTTGACGCCGTGATATGCACAACGAATACCGTTTTCCTCATTGCGGCCAAAGTACAACGAGACACCGCGGTGAGAGCAAAACTCATCGATCAACCTTGCTTTGCCATCGCTGTCACGAAATGCCAATAACTTTTCTCCGAGCAATCCAACTCGAACTTGTGGGCCATCAGCATCCGCAATCTCACTCGACATCAATGCAGGTACCCAATATCGACGCATAAGATTACCCATCCGGGTACCGACATTCGTTTGCGTCAACGTTTCTGACATCTCTTTGTTCATAACTTCAATCTCCTTTGATTTACGTGTTTTGTTACTTTGTTCGACTCAATTAGCATGTCCGCCTGATGAGACATTTGTTCATTATACGGACACACTTGATCTATGTCAACAAAATTTAGATCCACTTAAGCATCTGTAAAATCTAAGATTTACTCGCGCTATAAGAGGCGAACTAAATGAATCTATAAAAGGCAATAAGTTGATACAAAACGAAAAAGTAGCTGATAGCGTTCGAGCCGTGGACAGAGCTCTCGAGATCCTTATGGCGTTTACGTCTAATGACTACGAACTTTCTGCTGCTGATTTACTCAAGCGAGTTGAGTTGAGCCGCCCTACTTTGT
>JAHEEQ010000192.1 GCA_024640585.1 Micrococcales bacterium | reverse complement strand
CACATTGGCATGGACTGGGGCTGCTAAACCGCCTGCAAAAATCCAATGCCCCTTGTCTCTCAAATAACCATTGAATGCGTCGATGGCAACCATTTCTTCAGGTGTGCCTGATCCAGACAAATCGTCTATGACGAAGATGATGAATTTTTTCAACATGGCGTCTCGACTTAGAGATATTTTGTCTCAGCGTGGGGATCGTGCTTATGGTTCTTTGACTTGAAGTTAGTTTGCTTGAAATAGATGCAATGAATTAGCACTGATCAATTCAAGTAGTGAATTGCGTTTTCTGTATTGATTCCGTTTGTTTGAGGGCACTTCAGCGAGTTGCTTGATCGGAGTTTTGTTATTCAATGTCCAATAGCCACTGAAGTTTTTCTTTGCACCAAGTTCATTCCATAAAGCTATGTAGTCAAACTTGAAGCCTTGTTTCTCAGTATTGATTTTGCGTTTGACTTGATTTTTTGGATCAATGCCAATGAGATTTGGAATATTCCAAGCTTGACATAGTGACTGAATAGTCGCAATCAGTAGATTTGATGGACGAAGTCCAAACGCATCTTTGGTCAATTGCTTATTGAGTACGAGAATATTTCTGCTTGGATCTTTGATGCCTTGAATTGAAGCAATCAGTATTGTTGAAGCATCTAAGAAGCCAAAACTCAAGTTGGCAATTGACTGATTTGTATCTTCTTTGATTGAGACAGCCCAAAAACCTTCGTGCTGACTAACTCTATTCATTTGCAAAACTACACGAAAGGTGCCAACTTCAAACAGATTGATGTTGCTACCACGAAGCAAAGCTGATGCGTGAACTTCTCCAAACATTGCTTTTGCAGTTTGAACATCTTTTAAGCAGACATCAAAACGCTCTTTGGTAGTAAATCTATTGTCCAAATAGCTTCGTAAAGGAACATAGAAGTTGGTTGGATTTGATTCAAATAGAGATCGTCCAAACTCGGAATTAGAAACACTTTGCAGAAACGCAGTTCTACTTTGACGAGCTAAAAAATAGCGTATTCCATATTTGACTTGCTCAAGTTGACTGCTCATTCGCTTGTTTCCGATTACTTCGGACATAGCTGCCCAACGAAGATGTTCCCTTTTTGCGGGAAGATCAACTGTGGGATTTTCGAAAGTAGCGTCAGACATGAACAAATTGTAAACTTGTGTGAATTTGTGTGTATTTTCGCTTAGCTTCCCTGTTCTCGATGAAGTGCCAATGTTGATTGCTTAATGCAAGAATTGAATTCTTAAATATTCACTATCGAAGGTTTTCAATTCAAGTCACATCAACAAGCACTACAAAAGCATACAAATCAGAAAGTTGTAATTGCATTGGCAAATATTCAATGACGATGGTTCTACACAACGAAAGAGCACATTGAGCAACACTTCACTTGAAAGCATTCAATTTGCTAATCGTCTTGCTGAAGCTATGAAGACAAAGCAAATCAAGCGTAGCCCCACATCACTTCAACGACTATTCAATGAAAGTTTTGAGGGAAAACAAGTCACACCACAAACGTTGAGAAATGAGGGTGTACTGAATTTTGTGTAAACCGTCTCAACCTGTATGTGAGCCGCGTGGAGACCATGCATGTGGTGGCAAGTGCTCAACTTATTCTGGACGAGTGATAAGTTTTCCCATATTCAATCGTGGTTCAACTACGTAGCCAATAGATTTGTAAAGGCGGCAGTTGCTTCATTTGTATCAAGCAGTTGAAGATTGACTTTCATACAGCCCAATTCAGCAAGTGCTTTTTCGGCGTGATGAACGATTTCGCAACCCAAACCATTCAATCGCTTATTGGGATCTACTGCGACAAAAAAAAACCGTCATTGGTAGCTATCTTTTTTGAATTAGCCAAGTTAGGTTCGTTGTGAGCAGTTTCGTGGTCAAAGACATTTCGCCATTACGCAACAACTTGAACACGGTCAGTAGAGTCTTTATATAGGCGGATTGTTGTCATAAGTCTGAAAGTTGCGTAAGAATATGCAATTTGATCAGAAATTAAAACACCATGTCATCGATTAATCAATCCAATGTCATTGCCATTAACCGCGTGTACGACGCGCCTCTGCGTGAGGTCTGGGATGCATGGTCAGTTCCAGAGCAAATCTGTCAATGGTGGGGGCCTCGTGGTTTTACTTTGACGGTGCATGATCGCGATCTCAAATCGGGTGGTCACTGGCATTACACAATGCATGGCCCTGACGGTACACATTACGAAAATACCACGCAATACCTTGAGGTACTGCCCATGCAAAAACTGGTTTATGACCACGGCGGGCATCAAGACCGTCCTCCATTATTCCGGGTTACCGCGCAGTTCAAAGAGCATCAGGGGCGCACCCAACTTTCAATGGAGATGGCTTTTGCATCGGCAGAAGTGGCTCAAACAATGCGTGGTCACATTCGTCAAGCTGGGGGCGAGACAACTTGGGATCGATTGGGTGAATTTCTTGCCAAAAAGACTTCCGGCAAGGAAATATTTTTAATCGCCCGATCATTCGATGCGTCAGTCGACCGTCTCTTTCAAATGTGTTCGAGCCCAGACTTGATGGCGCAATGGTTGCCACCCACGGGTGCCACGATGCAATTCTTAAGGTACTCGCCGCCACTGTCAGGGTCCTCTTTTTATGAAATGTCATTCAACGAGGGCTTTGCTATGCACGGACTCATTAACTATCTGGAATTGAGTTCACCCCATCGCATTGTTTACACGCAGCAATTTTGTGATGCCGCTGAAAAAGTCATACGTCCTGCATTTTTTCCGCATTGGCCTTTGCAAATGCACACGCGCATTGAGCTGTTTCAAGAAGATGAAACGACAAGCCGATTGGCACTGTGCTGGACACCCGAGCAAGCCACGCAAGAAGACCTCTTGCAATTCGTCAATGAACGAAGTGGCATGACCATGGGCTGGACAGGCAGCTTTGACAAACTGGAAGCCCTTTTAAGTTAAATCACTGAACGCTTCGTTCAAAAAATGTCAGAAGGCCTGACAGGTTGCTACTTAAGCATGGCCTCAATAAGTACTTGAACAGCCAGTGCCTCTTGTGCCGTGGCCAACTTGTGAGGCTGACCTTTTAACGACCGATCCACTTCACTCAACTGCCGCTGCAAGGCGCTGGTATGTGGGTCTTCGTGTGTCCAGTCAATGGCTTCTGTCCATGCACCGCCGTCCGACCGCCACAGCTGGGAGTACTCTCTGAACTGGTAGTTGAGGCGGCTGCCGCGAACCGTCACTTCTTGTCGATCGGGTTGATTGCCACCGGTGGTGGCCATCACGGTCACGGGTCGACCGTCTGCTGTTGTGAGTCGGACCAGCATGTCCAACTCACACAAGCTGAGTTCTTGTGGGTAGCGTGGCGAGCGTGCTTGTGGTGTCAAGTGGATGACAGGTTTCGTTTTAAACGACAGTTGATTTCGGTGATTGGTGATGTCCTTTTAAATGACATTCAATCAAGTAAGCAGTTTTTCGGCAGTTCCCAAGACCTTGCTGCCTTTTACACCTTGATTTCAACATCCAGATCAAGACTTATCAAATCTGCACCAGCCCTAAGGTCTAATTCTTCTATTGAAACTATGAAAGAGTTCAAATTGGTATGTCCATTTTGATTCGGAGATAGCCACGAAATAGTCTCAATCTGATTGTTTGAGTTTGTTGTAATAAGTGTTTTCCAAAAGTAACCGGGCGTCTTGATTTCGTGGCTTGAAAGAAAAAAGTCATGGCTTGCATCTGAGAAAATCACACCACCTCTAGGTCATGGCCAAAGCGATGAATCAAGCCAACTTTGCTACTCCTGCTTTTGCATCGAAATGCCTTCTGGGGGTCAACACAAGTTGGGTCTAAATAAGGGACCTTGAAGACATGTGGTGAGCTTGACGCTGAAACAACAGTACTGCCATCGAAAGTCCAATTGTGAACTCTTCTGTACTTTCCATCAGTGAATAGGGAGTTATTGCGTCCCAAATATCCTGTCCCCTGCATCCCCCAACCCTGGCATGATGTAGCCGTGGTCGTTTAACTCACGGTCTATGGCTGCCGTGTAAATGGGCACATCGGGATGCGCCTTGCGCAAAGCGGCCACGCCCTCAGGTGCTGCCAACAAGCACAGGAACTTGATGCTCT
>JAHEEQ010000186.1 GCA_024640585.1 Micrococcales bacterium | reverse complement strand
TTCTTCCCAAATCTCTAGATTTTCATTGGCTGGATTTCTCCTTTTTAATGCCTAAACCGCTAGTTCGGCAAGGGTCAGATTTCACTCTACGATACGCACCCTAGGCTTAATAAGTCTTCCCCAATTGAGAGGTTTTAAATGGCAGGCGCATCTTTTCTTGGCCGCGATATGGCAATCGATCTTGGCACAGCCAACACACTCGTGTGGGTTCGAGGTCGTGGCATCGTTTTGAATGAGCCTTCTGTGGTTGCAATCGACAATCGCACCAACACGGTTTTGGCTGTTGGAACCGAGGCCAAACAAATGTTGGGAAAGACTCCAGGTTCAATCTCAGCAATTCGCCCACTTAAAGATGGTGTGATTTCGGATTACGAAGTTGCTTCAGAAATGATTCGTTATTTCATTCGCCAGGTTCACAACAAGAGCCGCTTCTTCTCAAAGCCTCGCGTTTTGATTTGTGTTCCAAGTCTTGCAACCGCAGTTGATCGTCGCGCAATCAAAGATGCAGCCCGTGATGCTGGCGCTCGCGAAGTTGAATTGATTGAAGAACCAATGGCAGCTGCAATTGGTGCAAACCTTCCGGTTGGCGAACCTCAAGGTTCAATGGTTTGCGATATTGGCGGCGGCACAACCGAAATTGGTGTGATTTCACTTGGTGGATTGGTTTCAAAGCAATCAGTAAAAATTGGTGGCGACAAAATTGATGAATCAATCATCAACTGGGTTAAGCGCGAATACTCAATGTTTATTGGTGAGCGCATGGCAGAACGAATCAAGATTGAAGTTGGAAATGCGTACCCAACTGCACACCTTGCGCATGCCGAAATTCGCGGTCGCGATTTAATTAGTGGTTTGCCACGCACTGTGACTGTTACACCAGAAGAAATTCGCCGTGCTATTGAAGAACCAGTCGCAGCAATTGTGGATGCTGTGAAAGCAACTTTAGATCAGACTCCGCCAGAACTTTCTGCAGACATCATGGACCGCGGAATCATCTTGACTGGCGGTGGCGCATTGCTTTCAGGACTTGCAGAACGTTTGAAGAGCGAAACTGGTATGCCGGTTGTTGTGGCTGAATCACCACTTGATTGTGTAGTTGTTGGTTCCGGTCGTTGCATTGAGGACTGGGACAAACTCCGTCGCGTATTCGTATCCGAAGCACGTTAATACAATTTTTGAATTGAAATGGCGCTACAGCGAAAAGCCGAACCTAGAGTAAAACCTCTACTTACTTTGGCATTTTTGCTCACGATTTCTTTAGCCTTTATATTTCTAGATGCTAAAGCAAACTTTGGTCCAATAAACGCACTTCGCAGCTTGGTGTCTACGGTTTCAGTTCCATTCGAATCTGTGGCAAAGAATTTAGCTTCACCAGTCGATCAATTTTTTAAAGATTGGACGGAAGTCGGATCTAAAAATCAAATCATTCAAGATCTACGAAAGCAAAACACCAAACTTCGGCTCAACCTTTTGACTTTAGGAAATTCTCAAAGGGAACTGACGAAATTGCACGAAACGTTGCAACTTGCAGGACTTGGAAACTATCGAATTGTTCCGGCGCAAGTAATGTCGATTGGGGCTGCGCAAGGATTCGGTTCGACAGTTTTGCTAGATGCTGGAAGTGCAGACGGCATCAAAGTAAACATGTCAGTCATTAGTGGCAACGGAATGATTGGGCGCGTGCAATCAACAACTGCACATACTTCGACAGTCGTTTTATTAACTGATGCATCTTCCAATATCGGCGCAAGAATTGCTGGAAGTGGTGAAATCGGTTTTCTATCTGGTCGCGGTTTAAATGATTCAATGCGATTGACTTTCATTGATCCAAAAGCAAAAGTTGCAACAGGCGACCGACTCGTTTCTTATGGAGTCAGCGGTGGCATTTTTTCTCCAGGTCTGCCAATTGGTGTGGTGACAAAAGTTGAAACTATTGTCGGTGCAAACACAAAGGTTGCGTATGTTGCGCCATTCACTGATCTTTCGCAGATTGATTTAGTTGGGGTAATTGTAAGTAAATCGAAGTGGGATCCGCGCGATTCACTTCTTCCAAACCCAACTCCAACTCCAACCGTGACTGTGACTATTACTGCTGATGCTCCAACTCCTTCAGTTTCTGGAAGTGCAAAATGAGAGCAATCCGCATCGCAGTAATTGCCTCTTTGGTTTTCTTCAGTGGAATTGTCGAATCAACTTGGTTGAGCATTATTTCTTTACCAGGCATGGTGCCACCACTAGCTTTTGTAATCGTGATGAGCTTTGCTATCCGCCGAACTCCAGCAAGTGCTGCAGTTTTGGGTTTTGCAGCAGGTTCATTGCTTGATCTGATTCCACCTTCAACTTCTCCGCTCGGAATGAGTGCTTTGTCTATGGCGTTAGTTGGATTCTCGATCAGCCTCATCAAGCCGTACCTTGAAGGCTCGCTGAGCTTGCCTATTTTTGCCATTGCAATTGCAGCAATTTCGGATATGTTTATCAAAATTATCGTGGCATCGTTTATGGGTGTTACCCAATCGTTCACATCAGATTTCTTTGTGAATTTTTTCAGTCTCGGTTTGTATGCAGCAATGTTGGCCACAATTGTGTTGCCGATAACACTCTGGATTGATTCGAAGATTGTTGTAAAACAAAAGACGATTTTGTTTAGGTGATCTGATGGAAGATAAATCTGGCATCAGGCTTTACATGTTGCGCATCATGGTTCTAGCCTTCTTCGCAACCTTGGTATTACGTCTTTTTTACATCCAATTAATTATTGGCGATGACATCCGTAATCAAGCTCAGAACACTCAGTACCGTGAAATTATCAATCCAGCCGATCGCGGGTTAATTCTCGACCAAACGGGACGAGTATTGATTGGAAATACTTCCTCCCTTGTAATTTCAGTTTCAAAAATGACCCTCGAGCAGCAAGCTGACAAAGGTGAAAAAGTTTTAAAGAAGTTGGCACCAATTTTGAATACTTCGGTTGCAGCATTACGTCAGAAATTGACGATATGTGGAGTTGAAGGTGCAGCACCACGGCCAATTTGTTGGAATGGTTCGCCTTATCAACCAATTCCAGTCGCAAAGAATGTTACAACTGATTTAGCAGTAATGGTGCTTGAAAGATCCTACGAATTGCCAGGTGTAACTGCCGGCGCTCAAAGTGAAAGAGATATAAGTTCGCCTTTCAATGTTAATTTGGCACACATTCTTGGATATCTATCACCTGTTACAGATCAAGAGATTGCAAATTATGCAACTGAAGGTCAGCAGCTTCAGAAAACTGACTTAATTGGGCGGGCAGGAATTGAGGCCTACTACGACAAGTTCTTGAGAGGTGAAGCCGGAATCACAACATTGGCAGTCGACCGTTCAATGCGTGTAACTGGCGAAGTCGCAAAAACCAATCCGGTAACTGGTGACTTTGTAATTTTAAATATTGATGCAGCACTTCAAAAAGTTGTAGAGGAACAACTTCAAGTTGCAGTTGATCGCGCACGAAATTCTGGTTATGCGGCAGATGGTGCGGCTGCGGTGGTGCTAGATGTAACAAATGGTCACGTGTTAGCGATGGCTTCAGCGCCAACATATGATTTAGCAATCTGGAAAGATGGCGTAACAGATAAAGAATACAAGGGGCTGACTTCAAAGTGGTCTGGTTCACCGCTTGTATCTCGTGCAACTCAGGGTATTTTTGCACCAGCATCGACATTCAAAATGATTACAAGTTTGGCCGCTGCTAAATACGGATATCCGGTGCAGAACTCAATCTATCCATGTCCGAGCTACATCAAAATTGGTAATCGCAAGATGACGAACCACGAATCCAGCGCTTATGGAAATATCTCTTTGCGCAGAGCGTTAGAAGTCTCCTGCAACACAGTGTTTTACAAAATCGGCTATGACATGTGGCTAAAAGATGGCGGCAGTTCACCAGTTGATAATCCAAAAGATCCAATCGAGACAGTTTCCAAAGCACTTGGTCTTGGCGCAAAAACCGGAATTGATCTCCCATCCGAATCAAGTGGTCGTATCGCTGGGCGGCAATTCAAACTTGATCAATATACAAAGTTGAAAGACTTATGGTGTTATCGAGCAGAGACAGGTTATCCAGATGTTGCAAAAACCGATGCTGCTCGAGCCGCTTACCTGAAAG
>JAHEEQ010000170.1 GCA_024640585.1 Micrococcales bacterium | reverse complement strand
TTGAACACGATATGTCCTTAATTATGGGAATCTCAGATCGTGTTGTTGTTCTTGATTTTGGAACAAAGATTGCAGATGGAACTACTACCGAAGTCCAAAACGATCCACGCGTTATCGAAGCATATTTAGGAGCACCTGCAGATGCGTCTTGAAATTAAGGACCTTCGAGTCCACTACGGCAAGATTGAAGCGATTAAAGGTGTTTCAGTTGTGGTTAATGAGGGTGAAATCGTCACTCTTATTGGTGCAAATGGAGCTGGAAAGACAACGATGCTTAAGAGCATTTCTGGCCTGCGCCCAGTAACGAGCGGACAAATTTTGTTCAATGGTGAAGATATTTCAAAGATGCCAGCGTACAAGCGTGCAGATCTTGGACTTTCACAGGCCCCTGAAGGCCGCGGAATCTTTGTTGGTATGACAGTTTTGGAAAACCTTGAAATGGGTAAGTACAACCGCAAAGATCGCAAAAAAGAGATGGCTGAAGATTTGGAAAAGGTTTACCACCTATTCCCACGTCTAAAAGAGCGCGCATTCCAAGCTGGTGGAACGCTGTCAGGTGGAGAGCAGCAGATGCTTGCAATTGGTCGTGCACTGATGTCACGTCCAAAGGTTTTGCTTCTGGATGAACCTTCAATGGGCCTTGCTCCATTAATGATTCAAAATATCTTCAACATCATCACTGAGATCAACAAGACCGGTGTAACAATTCTTCTTGTCGAGCAAAATGCACAGCAGGCGCTACAACGTGCACACCGTGCTTATGTTCTTGAGGTTGGAAATGTCGTGAAGGAGGCTAAGGCTTCAGATCTTTTGAACGATCCGGCGGTACGTGCGGCATATCTAGGAACAGGCGCGCACTAACTTTCTAACGATCCGCAAGGATCATGCAGGTGATACGGGCGGTGCAGGTGCGCTGTCCGTTTTCATTTGTAATGACAATATCCCAGCAACATAAAGTTTTCCCGATTGAAACCGCGGTTGCAACACCTGTGACAACTCCTGACGCGGTTGCTTTGTGATGCGTAGCGTTGATATCTATTCCTACGATTCGTCGATCTGCGCCAGCGTTTAACTGAGTTCCGATTGATCCTAGAGATTCAGCTAAAACAACATTTGCTCCGCCATGCAAAATTCCCATTGGTTGGGTATTTCCCTCAACTGGCATTGTTCCCACAACGCGAGTGAGTGAAGCCTCTGTGATTTCAATGCCCATCTTCTTATCGAGGGCGCCGCTACCGCGTTCGCGAAGTATTGAAAGATAATCCGGTTCAGTCATGCCCTAAGTCTAACTGGCACTCTACGATGCATCCATGACCAAACGCCTATTACTTATCGATGGGCACTCCATGGCATATCGAGCCTTTTTTGCACTACCTGCTGAAAACTTCACTACCGCCCAAGGTCAGCACACCAACGCAATTTATGGCTTTGCAACGATGCTGCTTTCCTTATTAAGTACCGAAAAACCAACACATGTTGCAGTCGCTTTTGATGTTTCACGAAAGACCTTTAGATCTGAAATTTTTCCAGAGTACAAAGCCAATCGTGCCAAAACCCCTGATGAGTTCAGATCGCAGATGTCTTACCTTCATGAACTAGTGGCTGCATTTGGAATTTCCTCCTTTGAGGTTGAAGGCTTTGAAGCAGATGACATCATCGCAACAATTTCAAAGCAGGCAGAGCGAGAAGGTGCGGAAATCTTTATTTGTACCGGCGATCGTGATTCATTTCAGCTTGTTAATGAGAAAACAACAGTTTTATATCCAAAGCGCGGAGTCAGCGATTTAACCCGCATGACACCTGCTGCAGTACAAGAAAAGTATGGAATGTCTCCAGATCAGTATCCAGACTTTGCAGCACTTCGCGGAGACCCGAGTGACAACCTTCCATCGGTTCCAGGTGTCGGAGAAAAGACCGCGGCAAAATGGGTAATTGAATATGGATCACTTCATGAACTCATTGCAAACCTGGACAAACTTGGTGGAAAGGTAGGTCAGTCACTTCGTGACTCAATCAATGATGTGATCCGGAATCGCGAACTGACACAGTTGGTTGCAAATGTTCCATTGGAATTTAGTATTGATTCACTTGCATGGGATGGAGTTGATGAAAACAAAACAAATCCCCTTTTTGAAAAGCTGGAGTTTAAAACCCTCAAAGAGCGCATGAAGCCAATTTTGCTCAAAGGTGTTTCCAAAGCCACAGAACCCGTACCTGAATTGTTTGCAACAGAGATTACCGGGGATGTTCTTACTCCTGAAGAAGCCTCACTTAAAATCTCAACTCACTCAGGTGAAATTGCACTTGCCTTCCAATTAGTAGATGAAAGACTGCATCGATATGCAGTTGCACTGGCACCTGATGCTGTCTTTCTAGTTCATTCATCGGAAATGGGGGATTGGGCAACAAATTCGGCAATCCCTAAAATCGCCCATGATGCAAAATCTCTAGCTCGAACAAATGGGCTAACCGGGATTTCTTTTGACACATCTTTGGCGGCATATCTAGTTAACCCCGGAGTACGAGCACAAGAGCTCAAAGATATACAAGAACGTTGGGGCGATGGTTCGGCCATTAACCAAAGTTCGCCCGAACAAGAACTACTTTCTTCTGCTCGAGCCATGTTTACCTTAAAGGATTCACTTACTCGCGAATTAAAGGAACGCAGTGTGTGGGAACTTTTCACAACAATGGAATTGCCCGTTGCCGATCTGCTTGCTCGCATGGAATCGATTGGTATTGCCGTTAATAAAAAGGAGCTTGAAAACCTGGCCGCCTTTTTTGAAGGAGAGGTTCGTCGAGAAACAAAGGCTGCCCACGATGCCGTCGGACATGAATTCAACGTTGCCTCGCCAAAACAGCTGCAGGTTGTCTTATTTGATGAACTGAAATTGCCTAAGACTAAGAAGATTAAAACTGGCTACACAACAGATGCTGAGAGTTTGGATTGGTTGCATCAAAAAAGTGGCCACCCAGTTCTTACCTCACTTCTTCGTATTCGTGAGACCAAGAAGCTGGGTACAACAGTTGAAGGCTTGATTGCAGAAATTGCAAAGGATGGTCGCATTCATACCCATTTCCAACAGACCGTTGCTGCAACTGGACGTTTATCATCTACTGGACCAAATCTTCAAAATATTCCTGTGCGCACCGAAGAAGGTCGCACAATTCGCAACTGTTTCACTGTCAGCAAGGGGTATGTCGCTTTACTTACAGCAGATTACAGCCAAATCGAAATGCGCATCATGGCTCACCTTTCACACGATGAAAAATTATTAGCGGCTTTTGCATCCGGTGAAGATTTGCATGCAACCGTTGCAGGACTTGTCTTTGGAGTAAAACCAGCTGAGGTAGATCCTGAGATGCGCAGACAGATGAAGGCGATGTCATATGGACTTGCCTATGGCTTGTCATCCTATGGATTGGCTGCGCAATTAGATATTTCTCCACCGGCGGCCCAGCAATTAATGGACACATACTTTGAGCGCTTCGGTGGAATCCGTGATTATTTGAGGGATGTAGTAGAAGAGGCACGCAAAGTTGGTTACACCGAAACAATTATGGGCCGTCGCCGCTATTTACCAGACCTCATGCATGATAATCGTCAGCGTCGAGAAGTCGCAGAACGCATGGCGCTGAATGCACCGATTCAAGGCTCTGCTGCTGACATCATCAAATTGGCGATGCTCAATGTTCAGCGCGCAATTGAAAAAGAGAAGTTGAACTCACGATTGCTTTTACAGATTCATGATGAGTTGATTCTTGAAGTTGTGAAGGATGAAGAGGAAAAAATCAGCGAACTAGTGCGCCGCGAGATGGGTACTGCTTACCCACTTAAAGCCCCGCTAGATGTAAATGCAGGCCTTGGTTTAACATGGCATGAAGCGGCACATTAATTAGTATCGTCAGAGTTATCTCGCATTGCCCTTAAATCGCTCACTTGACTTGGTTTTAGATTTGCATCTGACAATAGATTCTTGCCAAGTAATAAAATTATTGCTCCAACTCCAATACAAGTAGGCGTTATCCCCAAAGCAAATCGAGGGGAAAACTCCTGAGATACATAGCCACCAAAAGCTGCTCCTAATGCCATGAATGAGCCTTCAATTGTCCATAACCAACCGATGGAGGAAACCTCTGCGCCCTTTGGACGAACAGCCTCCAAAACCTCCCAATAAAATACTT
>JAHEEQ010000164.1:846-4197 GCA_024640585.1 Micrococcales bacterium | reverse complement strand
CATTGAGTTCAGGTTTCATTAAATCAGCTTTCACAATGACATTCCCGGTATAGTTGTTCTCTTTGATCTTGTGAGATAAGTACTTTTGTTTCAAGGGCCCGTTGACACGATCTCCAAGGTGCTTTTTAAGAATGGCCAGTTCTTCGGCGCTTAGCCTCCCGGCTTTGTTTTCCCAGTAAATGATGTCATTGGCCGTTTGGGTTTTCATCTGCATCAAACCCACAGCATTGGCAGAGCTCACCACCGAAGCTCTCCCCCCACTTTCAGTAAAAATCAATGACAAGATCAACGAACCGGGAACTTTTGTCAATGTTTCGGCCTGCTTGATTTCCTTGTAATAGGTTTTACCGATGGCTTCCATCTTGGCCTTGTTTTGAGACAAAGCGGTGTCGGAATAAAACACACGGGGTGTCATAGGAATGGGTACTGCTAACTCTGCCATGATTATGCTTTGTAAAAGGTGACGGAACGGGTTGTTTTCTGAATGGCGGTCACTGCAGGATCGCTCGCGTTGGAGGTATCGGTTCTGGTCGTAGAACCTTTCTTCTTTGTGAAGGCATACAGCGCAAGAGCAGCGGCAGCTCCAAGGATGAGTTTGTTCATTGTTTTTGAATTTGAATGGTTTGACTATACTTGATCGTGGCATTGGGATTTGATAAACCAACACGCTGCTGAATGGTCCGTGGTGAAAAAACCCAAAGCCAAGGTCTGAGGCGCTCACCCCGATAAAGCACTTGGGTGAGTGTATCGGTGGAAGTAATCCAAAGGCGTTGTGTATTATTTTCTTGAACACCTTTGATGGAATACCACTGATCTTGGTAATCAAAAAGACTTACCTTGATGGTATCGCGAATAAGGCTATCTCGTAGCGTTGTGATTACATTGGTTTTGGTTTCCATTACCGTGGTGCTCACTTGGGTAGCTTTTCCGACGCCTACTTCGAGCTCTTCTATTTGCTTAACTTCTCTTGGAAAGAGCTTTTTTAGCTCACTAGTTTGAAGCACCAACAAATCCGATTGTACAGCGAGTTTTCCACTCTTGGTTTTCACCAAAACAAGTTCCGCTCCCAATGTTTTCATATTGGAGCTTAGTCGTTTGTTATCCTGATGTAGGCGCTGGTTACTTTTGTACAGAAGTACGATTGCGCCCAGAAGTACGAGAAGTCCGATGAGCCTTTGAAGCAAGGGACTTTTGAGAATGTTTACCAGTGTATTCATTGTGTGAAGGTCTTTGAGTTTGGGACCAGATGTAAGCTGAAAGGATAGTCATGATTCCGGCAATGGCAGCAGTTGCCACGGTTTCCATTTTGGAAGCAATGGCCAAAAGGGTTACTACAGCCAAAAAAGCGGCAGCGTAAAGGGTGAGTTTGAATCTTGTTTGATTGTTCATGGCTTAAAGTGCGAGGTTCTCCCATTGTTTGGTAAACTGCTGCAAAGCAAAGCTGCCAGTTCTCGGGTCAAAGCCCAGTCGGATGTTTCCAACATCGTCTAGCTGTTGGAAATCGCGCAACCAATAAATGAACAGCCCATCAATGCGCATACCGGCAAAATTGCGATCCTGCATATTGAGTACATGCAGTGGGTCACTGAAGGATTTCACTCCTTCAATGACCTGTGCACTTGTGGTATCAACCACCCCTTCAATTTGCTTTGCTAAAATCTTGTCCATGATTAGTAGCAATAAGCCACGATGATGTCATCCGATGCCTCCGTAGTGTATGGCACTGTAAAGGTGATGACCTTTGATCCGTTGGTTCTTGTTTGGGTTTTCACGCGAAGCCCATTGAAGAAAATATCAATATTGAAGCCCGCCTTTGGTACTTGCCCCAAGGTGATCGAGATAGCCGTGTTTGCTGCTCCCGTAAGTCCATTGAAAGACTCTGAGGTTGAAGTGAAGGCATCTTCCTTAGAATCAGCAGTGGACTGCGCTGCAGTGGCAGCTGCTATCCCCTGGTCTGCCTTTGTTCCAGCAGCGGCTGCTGAACTCACGGCACTATTTGCAGTGTTTTGAGCTGCGGTTGCCGCCGTATTGGCACTATTGGCCGTAGTTTGTGCCGTTGCAGCATTTGCTAAAGCACTATCTGCGGTGGTTTTGAGTGTATCCAAGTTGATATTGGAACTCACCGTCAATTTATCCACCTTGCCTTTGGCTGTTCCGTTGTAGGCATAGGTGTCGGCATTGCTTTCATAGGCAGCTTTTACCGCGGCTGCTGTAAGTGCATTGGTGAATAGATCTTCATCTGCGATTTTCTTGAATGTCGAAGTTGACCCTGTTCCTGTAGTAACAGCCGTTACGATATACAATGCCCATTTTGCATCACCATCGTCATTGACAAACACACGGTCTGTGACTTTCAAGCCGGTCAAAGCATTGCGCGCTGTGGTGTCCGCAACGTTGAATGCGTTTTTGGCACCCACCACCAAGGCATCTACCTCAGACTTCGAGTAAAGAGAGAGATTGGTTCTGGCATTTGTGGCATTGACATCCGAGAGGTTGTTTGCAATTTTTACAACCTGAGCATCCAGTGCTCTGCTTGCGAGGTCTGCCGTTAGACCTTCAATCTGTTTGATTTTTAGTTGTTCGCTCATGGTTATTAATTAAGGGTTAAATACTTGATGTAAACTTGATCTGTTGGCGAAAGATTGAATCTCCCATGCCAGTAAAGTGTAGTTCCTTCGATGTGAAAAGCTCCGTTTTGTCCGTAGTCAAACAAAGCTCCGTTGACTACCAAAAACAAGCCTTCTGGATCCGAAGTATTGATATCGACTTCAAACTCTGTTTGGTCGCTTTGTGTGACTTCGATTGCTTCGCGTTGCCAATTGCTTGAAACCATTCCGCCACTTGATGCGCTTTCCTTTACGCTTGCAATGCGAAACGCTTCACCGTTGATGGTGATTTCATCGTTGATGGGGTCTCCTAGTTTTTCCAGAAGTACTTGAACGGTGAAGGTTTGCTGTTCACCGGTTCTGATGTGTGTAAGTGTAAATGCCATTATTTTTGGATGTATTTTTTATAAATAAACCTGCCTGTCAAAAAGACTAAGGCTGCTGCTCCGAGGGTGAATCCTCCTTTTTGAAGAAGATTTTTTTTTTCGCGATGTCCAATATCTTTTCATAGTTGGCAATGAGCCCACGCATGTATGCCGTGCGGTTATCACCATTGCTTTCTGAGATATAGGGGCTGTGCGCGATTTTATCCGCATACTTCTTATAGTCCATCGCGGCGGTATGCGCCGTTTTGTAGCTACTGGAAATCAAGCGTGCAAAATCGTAAAAGCTATCCTGAGGTGTGGCATAGGTCCTGAACTTCAGTTTGTATTTGTTCTGAGCCTGGTAAATGCCGCCTTTCCAG
>JAHEEQ010000164.1:0-755 GCA_024640585.1 Micrococcales bacterium | reverse complement strand
TGCTCATATGCTTTCTTGTAAATGAATGTATCGTTGGTCTACCCAGCGGATGTTGTTGTCAATGGTGCGAAACTGTAAAAGCACACCACTTTTGGTCTGCATGCTCATCACCAGTTGGCCTAAAATGGTATTTGATCCTGCCTGATTGATGGGCACAAACTTTTCGTTTAAGATCACTGCTTTGGCTCTAGTCAATAAGCGTGGCATGGCAATTCCTTTGAGATCGAAATAATCCAAGGGTTTTTTCCAGTATGCTGTGGAGCTTGTTTTCGGGTATGCCGCAATCATAGCTTTCACACTTGGAAACTGATCGGTGTAGTTTGATGAAGCACTGATCCAAAAGGACATTTTCACCTTGTTCTTTTTCTTGTACGCAGCCGGTGCGTATTTGGCATTGATGACATACGCCACCTGAATGAACTTCACGTTGTTGACTTCATCATAATGCTGCTGCCCAGTTGCATAGCCCAAGAATTCCCCAGCTTTTGCCACTCGGTAAATGTTGTCGTCGGAAAACACCTCGTAAAATGCCCCATGATTCGTTGCATCTGGAGATTTACGAATCGTGACATCTTTTTTGGCTACAATCAACTGATTCTTTTTGGTGTATTGCACCGGTGGTGCTCCACCACCGCTTGTGTCCTTGTTGGCATTGGAGGCAATGATGTTTAAAAACGCTTCGTATTCGTTCGTTGAAAGATCACTTTGTAAATCATCCAACAAATTGTCTTGGTATAAATCCTTATACGCTTTTT
>JAHEEQ010000159.1 GCA_024640585.1 Micrococcales bacterium | reverse complement strand
CCGGATACAACATGCTTTTGTAGGTATAGGAAGAGAATCATGACAGGAACAGAAGCAATTAATGCACCAGCTGCAAATGGTCCCCAATGTGCGTTGTATTGACCATCGATGTACTGCTGCATGCCAACCGCCAAGGTGATTGAGTTTTGATTTCCACCTAATATTACAGAGGTAATAAGGAATTCATTCATTGTTCCAATAAATGAAAGCAGGGTAATTACCGCGAGTACAGGACGTGCCAAAGGCAAGATAATACGGAAATAAATCTGAGCATGTGATGCACCATCAACCTTTGCAGATTCATCGATCTCTGATGGGATCGTGTCGTAAAAACCTTTGAGCATCCATGCGTTAATTCCAAGCGCACCGCCAGCGAAAACAATAATCAAGGCAGAGGTTTGCCCAAGTGCCAAAAATGGAATGCTCTTACCGAGATCTGCCAACATTAAGAAAATTGCAGTTGCGGCGAGTAGTTGAGGGAACATCTGAACAACCAAAATTGTCATCAGCGTTAACTTGCGACCTTTAAAGCGGAATCGGCTAAGGGCGTAGGCGGCTGTTGCCCCAATAAACATCTGCAAAATAGCGTTAGAGGCTGAAATTACGATCGAATTTCGAAGCCACTTCAAATAAGGCTGATCTGGATTACTTAATAGAGTACGAAAATTCTCTAAACCTGGATTGTCTGGAATCAACTTTTGAGCGCTGAGTGAACCCAAAGTGTCAAAGGATGCGGAAATCATCCATATGAGAGGAAAGAGTGCAAAGGCAACTGCAATAAAGCCAACTGCATGACGCCAAGCTATCTTCTTACCCCATTGACCTGGAGTAAGTGGCTTTTGTTTCAGAATTACTTCAGTTGTCATGTCATGTTCTCGATTGTTTTGGATTTTTTGAAACTGTAAATAGACATAGATGAAACGAGCAGGAAGTTAAAGAAAGATACAGCACTTGCTAATCCGTAATCATTACCTTTGCCCGCTGCAAATGCAATTTTGTATGTATAAGAAATTAAAATATCAGTATGCCCAGCGATTCCACCTGAAGAAATAATTGTTGGGCCACCACCCGTCAAGAGATAAATCGCACCAAAGTTAGAGAAGTTATATGCATAACTTGCGATTAACAAAGGAGCCAGAGTCATCAAAACTAATGGAAGTTTAATTTTTGAGAATACTTGGAAAGGTGTTGCGCCATCAACTTGTGCTGCTTCTATAGTTTCAGTTGAAAGTGATTGAATTGCACCGGTTGCAATAAGGAACATATATGGAGTTCCGGCCCACAATTGCACAAGTAAAACCGCAAACTTTGCAAGCCAAGGATCAGACAACCAAGGAATTGGGCTTCCTAATATTTTATTGATGACTCCGTTATCAACGTTGAACATTCCTGCCCACACCAAAGTTGATAGAACTGATGGCATTGCATATGGAACGATCAATAAAGTTCGGTAAATCTTTCGAGATTTCATACGAGGATGGTTGAGCACCAGAGCTAGTAATAAACCAAGGAAGAAGGTGCTGAGAACCACTAAACCAGCGTAAATAAATGTCCATGCCAGCACCTGAAGCATTGGTTGGCGATAGCGTTCATCATTGATAACTTTCGAGAAGTTTCTCCACCCAACAGTTGTGGTCCAACCAGGCTCAATCTCTTCCCCTGAAGCACTCACCATAGATCCGCTGTCATTTGGTGAGTAAATTGTTCCTGTTGTGTTGTCCGTGACCTTATCGGATTTTGCATCGTAACTGAGGTTTTGCGCGACTAGTTCGACAGCATTTACATCTGAAACCGAGTAGAACTTTCCTCCACCAATTGGAACCTTGTAATCGTTAAACTCGTCAAGAATGTCAAAGACCTCATTCTCACTTAATTTTGTGTAACCAATTACTGATTCAATTTTACCATCAGAGTTAAGTTTGATATCTGAAGTTGGGAGCGCTGAAAATCCATCACGCGTACCAACACCGTATTCATTTGAATTTTGAATTACCAATGAAATTTTTTGGGTGGTGTTGTCTCTTACAACTTGCATGTAGTTGGAACTATCCCCTACGGGTGCAAAAGAGTTTGAAACCATAACATCAATGGCAGTTTCTTTATCTAAGAAGTGACCATTGGAATAATTTGTAAATGCTACATACCCTGTAAATAATGCTGGATAGACCTGAAATAATAAAAGTAATACAACGCCAGGAACAATATATTTTGGAGCAATTCGTTTCTTGCTCAAGAAAATAAAATCTAAAACTAAGGTTGAAATTACAAAGTAAATGGCGAAAAACCATGTTTTATGTGAAATCAAAATCGGAACACACCACACGGTAAATGCGTTAAGTGCTCCGAGCAGCATGATCTTCAGCAGTAACGCTGGAGTTTTATTGCTGAATTTCACTTATTAATTCTCCCAAATATAGATTTAATGAAAAGGGGCGCCGGGAACCCGACGCCCCTTTTCATCTATTAACTAATTAACTAATTGCCTTCTTAATATTTGCAGCTGCTTGAGCAAATGCTGCTGCTGCAGTCTGCTTTCCGTCAGCTACGTTCTTCCAAGCATTACCCCATGAATCCCACACTGAGTTCATCTGAGGAATGTTTGGCATAGGAGTTCCAGTTGCACCGAATGCACCAAATGCTGCTACATCCTTGTTGTCTGCAACCTTTGCTGCCGCTGTCTTAAGTGCTGGTAGACGATCACCAAGCTTGTACAGTGCTAGCTGGAAGTCATCTGAACCAGCAACCTGAGTTAGGAACTGGCGAGCAACGATCTTGTTCGCTGCAAACTTGCTCATCATAAAGCCGTTAACGCCTACGAATGGACGTGAAAGAGTTCCGTTAACTGCAGGTACTGATGCAATTGCGTAAGGAATTCCTGACTTCTTGATGTTTGCAAGGTTCCAAGGACCTGTGATCATGTATGGAGCCTTACCTGCATACCACTGTACGAAGTCATAGTTTGATGACTTGCTTAGTAGTCCGCTTGAGAAGTAACCATCGATCTTTGATGCGTTAGCAGCAAGTGCCTTTGAGTTAATTCCTAGATCCTTTGCATTGATACCACCGGAACCAACACCAAATACATATCCGCCAAGACCTGAGAACAATGGCATGTGGTGGTATGGATCTCCGTAAGGAACTTCGATACCGACTTTAGCTGTTCCAGCTGCCTTCAATGTTGCCCATGTCTTTTCTAGATCAGCAAAAGTCGCAGGAATAGTTGGAGAAAGCTTTGTGTTAACGATCAACGCAATATTTTCTACGTTGTATGGAAGGCCATATAGAAGACCCTTATATGAGAAACCTTGAATTGACGATGCTGCATATGCGCCCTTGTCGATGTTAACCATTCGATCAAGAACACCTGAAGATGCAAGCTGACCAACCCAGTCGTGTGGACCTACAAGTAGATCTGGTCCAAGACCCTTTGGTGCTGCTGTAATTAATTCATCTTTAACCTTACCGAAGTCTTTGATTACAACAGTAAGTGTTACGCCATTCTGTGACGCCCATGAAGCAGCTGCTTCACGGAGTGTCTTTGCGCGGCTTTCGTCAGACCAGATGACGAGAGACTTTCCAGCTGCATGTGCTGATGGAACGACCAATGCAGTTGCGGCAAGAACAGCGGTAGCTATGGCACTTACGATGCCGAGACGCTTTTTGTTCATTTATATCCTCCATGGATGGACTTTGCGCATACGAGGGCATGCGCTGTTGGGGTAATTCCACTCTTTTAGGCGTAAGTAAGCAAACTAAACACCTGCTTTTTCCTACTTTTGCTCAGTCATTTATGGGATTGTTATAAAGGTTGGTCGTTGCATATTTTGTTACATGGTTTGCCAAAAACTCGCCTGACGACCCAAAGTGGGGTTCGATAGTGCCATGGCCGATGAGATCGTTACCCGCGAAGAGATCAGGGCCATGCGCCGTTCATACAGTGATGCTGGATTAGAAACATTACCTGACAATCCTTTTGAATCATTTGCGATCTGGCTAAAGCAGGCACACGACAATTCAGTAATTGTTGAAGCAAATGCCATGGTGCTTTCGACTTTAGCAAGTGATGGTCAAATTACAACTCGCACAGTTTTACTAAAAGATATTTCAGATGGCGGATTTACTTTTTTTACAAATTACGAGTCTCGCAAAGCACACGGAATTGAATTGAATCAAAATGTTTCATTGCTCTTTCCTTGGTATGCCATGGAACGACAAATTTCAATTAG
>JAHEEQ010000149.1 GCA_024640585.1 Micrococcales bacterium | reverse complement strand
ACTCACTTCCTGACTTTGAAATTCCTAACGCAAGTAATTACAGCAAGGCACAGTTGCAGTTGTTCAAGAGCAATCTCGAAGAGTTATGCGGCAGATTGTCGCGTTCAGGAGTGCCGTCAAAAAACCCTTGGCGAATGTCAAACGGCGTAACACTAACTCCAATTGGCTTCGAACGTTTAGAGAACGTATGTAAAGAAGGTCTTAGTGCATCTACTTCACTGAAAGTTTCAATAGAAGATGCTGCGTCTGAGTTGCAGGTGGATGCAGATACTTGGTTTAAGCAAGTTCCAAAGTACACAGCAAAAAAACTGAATGAACTAATGCTGATTGCTAGTTCTGCTCCTGAACTGCCTTCAAAGACACTCTTTCAGTTTGAGCTCATTGAGAATTTGCCCGCTCTAAAAGAGTTGGCTGCTAAATTGCTCACTTACCAGACTAGTTGCAACGAACTAAACAGCAAGTTGATAGAGGGGTGGAAGAGCTATGAGTTAACCCCTCTGAGAGTTAAATTTGCAGGCTCTGGTGGTTCTATCTTCTCTGTTCTTAATGGTACCTACAGGCAAAGTCTCAACGAACTTAAAGGTTTGTGCAAACACGAGCTGCCTCCAAAGTTTAAGGAGCGTCTGGGCCTGATAGACGAGGCGATTGCTGCATCAAGTGCGTTGCATTCAATTAATGCGACAAATGGAAGGCTCAAAGAGCTTCTTAACTCCTTGTGGCAAGAAGACAATTCCAATGTCACACAGATTAAGGAATTGAGTGAATGGGTTGAAAGATGCCAGTTGCTTAAAGCCGAAGAATTTGAATTGGTTGAAAAAATCTTTCATAGCGAAAAATCTCAGATCATCATTAAGTGCTTGGATGAGAAGGTTGCAACACTCGAAAAAGCGGGAGCAAACTTAGAGTCAGTATTCAGTGTTTCTGCAGACGAGCAATGGAAGTCGTCGCTTAATGAGCAGTGCAATCAATGGAAAGAATGGTCTTTAGAGACAGCAAGAGCGAATGACTGGCCCTCTGCTCGTGACTCGTTGGCCGCGCTCAAACCAACATTAGGTGATGGATTCCACAGCAAGATATGGGAAGGTGAAATTGGTATTGACCGAATAATTCCAATTGCTCAGATCACAATCTTTGAAAAGCTGTGGAATGTCTATTGCCAAAAATTACCTGAATTAACGGCCCTTGATGCATATCGGCTAGATAGCACTCTTACTCAGTTCAGGACGTTGGATAAGCAGCGGTTGTCTATGGCTGCAAACGAAATTCTTTCAGCGTATGCCGCCAAACGACCGTCTGGCAGTGGTGGTGAAATGGGCGTTATTCGCCAAGAAATTAATAAAAAGCGAAATCATCGTTCAGTTAGAAAGCTGCTTAAGGAAGCTGGTCTGGCAATTCAGCAAATGAAGCCTGTGTTTTTGATGAGCCCACTATCTGTGGCGCAATTCATACCACCCGGTTCTTTGATGTTTGATTTAGTCATCATTGACGAGGCCAGTCAGGTGAAGCCTGAAGACGCTTTGGGCGCAATTGCGCGAGCAAAGCAAATCGTCACGGTTGGTGACGATAAGCAACTGCCTCCTACTAACTTCTTCAACAGACTTACAGATGATGAGCTAGATGTTGAGCAAGATGAGGATGACTACTCATTTGGTGACGTAGAAAGCATTTTGTCTTTGTGTAACATTGCGTTGCCAAATCAAGCGATGCTCAAGTGGCATTACCGCAGTCAACATCCTGGATTGATCGCCGTTTCAAATAGGAATTTCTACGATAACCAGCTGCTTCTCCCGCCGTCAACATTGCGTACTTCCTACAGCGATGGGCTAGGGGTTTCAATGATCAAGAGTCCCGCAAATGGATACGAGCGGGGAGGTGCAAATGGTGGAAGAAATATCTTAGAGGCCGAGCAAATCGCCAAAGAGGTGATTCGTTTTGCAAAAGCCAATCCAAAGAAAACACTTGGCGTCGCGGCATTCTCTGTAAAGCAGAGAGATGCTATTCGCGACATGGTTGACGATCAGCGGCGCAAGCATCCTGAGCTTGAAGAGTTCTTTAGCCATGCCAGACAAGATCATTTCTTCATCAAAAACCTTGAGTCAATTCAAGGTGATGAACGTGATGTGATTTTCATTTCCGTAGGCTACGGACGTGATCAGAACGGACGTTTAACTCAGACGTTTGGCCCGTTAGCCGCAGAGGGGGGCGAACGTCGCTTGAATGTGCTGATTTCTAGAGCCAAGGAGCGTTGCACGATTTTTTCATCTATCACTGCCGATGATGTGAAGCCTGCCCCGGGAAAACTTGGTGTCAATGCGTTCCGAGAGTTTTTGCAGTACGCCGAGAAAGGCTACTTTGATGTGGCTCAGATTACCGAACGCGATTTTGATAGTGAATTTGAAGAGTCTGTGGCTAGATTTATCAAGGCTGCTGGCTATGAAGTGCAGCCCCAAGTCGGTATGTCGGGCTTCTTCATTGATATTGGCGTGATAGATCCCAATAACACCAATCGATTTATGTGCGGTATTGAATGTGACGGGGCTACGTATCACTCATCTCGATCTGCTAGGGATAGAGACCGTTTACGTCAATCTATTCTGGAATCTAGAGGTTGGACGATTTATCGCATCTGGAGTACTGACTGGTTTCATAGAAGAAAAGACCAAGAGAAAAAGCTCCTTGATGCACTTGAGCAAATGCGTAATGGCACCCATGCCACTGCCCAAGTAGTCGATGTTGTTGAGGTTTTTCCAGCTGACCCCGTTGAAGTGACAGCTGAAGTTACGCAGGCAAACGTCACTGCATATGTGGAGTTTGAAGGGCGAATCAATTCAAAGAAAGCACCACATGAAGTGCCTGTTTATCAGCTAACTCAATTAGTTGAACAAATCGTACAGGTCGAAAGCCCTGTGCATGAAGATGAGATCGCTAGACGAGTTACCAAAGCGTTTGCTCTCGAAAAAGCGGGTTCGCGTATCCAGTCTGCAACTGTTGCTGCCTTAAGGGCATCTAGGAATCTGGTTCATGCAAGTGGCATCTGGTCAATTCCAAGCGTAGCAATTCAAGTTCGTGATCGCTCAAATGTCAAATCCAAGAACTTAGTAAATGCTTCGATGCTGCCGCAGATTGAAATTGTTGCAGCCTTGAAATTGATTGTGGAACAAAGTGTTCGAATCCATACAGATGAGTTGATACAGGCTACTAGCCGCATGTTTGGTTTTCAACGTTGTGGCCCAGATCTTAAAGAAGCGATTCAACAAGCCCTCAACAGTCAATTAACAGGTGTTTTTGTGATTGATGCCGACGGATTTGTGATGAAGGTCTAAGTTCATGTTTATCTGCTAATTCTCAAATTGAAAGTTACAGCTGTCGTGTAAAACGACACCACAGCCCCTAGCAAAAGTCCCGCCTATTTACTCGGGCTCAGGTTGTCCAGCTGCACACGCGAAATTACGCTGTGCTTTTTGGACAGAAGTTGAAGCAAACGCAGAACGATTTTTTGCATTTGGCGCATAGCCTGCAGGTCAATGCATCCTTCGCGCCATCGCTACTCAGTCAACTTGACCTAACTAACCGAAAGAAAACAACGCTTCACATGCGTGACGGTGAAGTGGTGCTGTATCTAAGACCTACAAGCCGAGTCTGGCAAGTTCGCTACAAGTTGTTTGATCGTAAGTGGCGCTGTGTCAGCACTAAGCAACGACAGCTTGAATGGGCAAAGCGGGTAGCTGGAGAGCTTTATGACAAAGCACGTTTTCGCGAAGAAGAGGGCTTGCCGCAGAAGTCGGTTCGCTTTGGCACATTGGCAGATGAATGCATCCGTGTGTTGAAGGTTGAGATTGAACGTGGCATTCGTCCCAACACCAACATGGACTACATACGTGCCATGAACAACTACCTGATTCCGTTTTTTGGCAAGTTCATGCTTACAAACATCACTGCCCAAAAGGTTGCTGAATACGAGTCATGGCGTAATGACAAGATGGGCAAGGTTCCCATCAGCAGCACATTGGCAAATCACAGTAGTGCGTTTAATCGGGTCATTGACCTTGCGATTGAACAAGGCGCAATCAGCGACAAGGTCATCATTCCCAAGCTCAGCCGCAAGGGCAAGAAAGGCTCACCTCGTCCAGCTTTTACACAAGATGAGTTAACCAAGCTGCTGGAATACATGCCCAAGTGGTGTTTGCTGGCCGAACGCAAGAATCACACAGAAATGCGAGAGCTACTGCGTGACTATGTGGAACTACTACTGACGACTGGGATGCGTTCAGGTCGGGA
>JAHEEQ010000281.1 GCA_024640585.1 Micrococcales bacterium | reverse complement strand
AACCAGAATTCTTGAGACTTTAGATTGACCAACTTGCTTGGCAACCTCAAGCAAAGTTGAGCCGGAGGTCCAAACATCATCGAGTAATAAAACTGGGTAATCACTTATCGCCAACACCTGGAAAGCACCAGAAACATTTGCCTTTCTGGCATTGCTATCAAGACCACGCTGATCTTGAGGTTGTCGAAAACACTTGACTGAATTTGGATTGAAAACAAGATGTGGATTTCGGCGACTAAGTTCAATTGCCAAGTCTGCAACTGGATTGAAGCCTCTGCTGCCAAAAGCTTCTTTTCTTTGGGGCGGCGTTATGATTTCAAATTCTTTGGCAGATAAATCCGGTTCGATTTCAAATAGGAAATCTGCGAAGGTGTACGTTAACTTTTTTAGATGTCGATCTTTCCAACCTGCGATTGCTCTCATCATCGCAGGATTACGTCTAGAAACAGTTGCGAATTTTGCTCCTGTTTTCACCTGAAAAACTTTCCCTGAGAATTCGAGTTTGCACACGGCGCAGAAATAATCGCCAAAACAATCACATCCGAAACAGCGTTTCGTCTCAAGAAAGTCAAATAGTGAACTCACGATTCGATTGTGGACTTCCATAAGAGCTTTTAAAATTTTGAAAAGGTTGCTGTGGAAAACTACTTAGAAAATACTGCCTGCGAATTTGAATCCAAGCGGGTCCACAGCCCATTTTGATAAATCCAAAGGGTCTTATATTTTGTTCCAGCCAGGATTGCGCCTTGGCTTGAAGTGTTTAGATATTCCAAAGTTTTCGGGGCATTCAGCGTACGCAAAGCGCCATTAGTCAAAGAAATCTGCGCAGTAACGGACTCACTCAGGCCTACTTTGCCAATTCCAGCAAGCTCGAGTGAATTCATCCAATCAACGTCATGAACCTCTGTGAAAGATTGTTCTACTTTGTGGATATTAACAATATTCAGCATTTCATTTTCTGAAACTAGTGAGCCAACAAACAGTTTGGAATTAGTTTTGTTTGAAACAATCAAGGCTATGCGGCCACTGTCTGGTGAGATTGAAAAATCTGAAATGGTTCTCTCTGGAATTCGCAGAACTTCCTGAGTGCCGCCGTCGGATAATCTGCAATACAACCGACCATTGTCTTTAACAAACCACAAACGATTTTGATTGTCAAAACCGATTTTGCTGGAATTTTGCGACACTACTAGAAACTGTTTTAATTTCGTTGCAGCTGCTAGTCGTAACTGACTACCTATTACATAAGCCACAAAATCTTGACTATCTGAAATTGCAAACTCTGTCGCATTACCTAGATTCCCGATTTCAGAAATAAGTCCGCTGTTTTGCGAAGATAGTAAACCTGCTTGTAAGGTGAAAATTCCATTTTCTTTTTTCTGATAGTCCGGATCAAGCGCTAGAAAGTCTTTACGATTCAAGTAAGTCTTCCCTGCGGTACTCAAGATCCGATCATTCGTAGCGATTTGAATACGACCTACACTAGGGATTCCTTGCAAAGTCCAAACAAACTGTGCAATCATGAATTTGCGTTGTGCATTGTCGGCAGAAAGAGCGGAAGCATTCAAATTTACGACTGCTGTTCCATTTGAAATCGTGACAGATCCAAATTTCAAATCAGTCCCGTCTGGGATTGCTGTCTTGAAAGATTCTCTAGAGCCAACCAGCAAGCTATTAGTAAGTTTTGTAGCCAGCGATTTCTCGTTCTTCGGCAACCAAACAACTTCTGCTACCAATCTTGAGAAATTCTCATTTCCGAAGTAAACGTTGTACGGACTGTAACCTCGAACAAGGTCGGAACTTAAGAGAATTCCGTTTTGGATGGCACTTGATATTCGAAGTCCACTTGTACGTGATTCAATGCGCAATTTTAATAAGAACGGTTTTGCAATTGGGAAAATCTCAAACCGGTGACTGCTTTTTAGTTTTCCAATTTGTAACGCAGAAATCTCAACAATGCCAGTACCTAGGTCATTGAATTGAATTGATGCAGAATCAAGTACATCAAAATTCAATGGTTGCCAACTTGAAGATGAATTCGATGTCAGAAATTTTCTAGCCACATTGAAATCACCGAAGGTTGAAATATTCGCCGCCACAAATCCAGATGCGATTTGAACTGCATTCATCCGTGCAGTCGGTGGCTTGGCAATAACGCGAACCGCGTTCAAATCCGTCTGGGAGTCTGGATTATTGATTATTTGAATAGGACCTGCTGATGGGATAGCCGCACAACTACTTAGCAAGAACATCGCGATAGCGAGCGCAATTCTGTTTTTCATCGCACACCGTGCCAAGCGTCGATTTCTTCAAGTTCAAGTGGCAATGCTGGTTTTGAAAATTCGGAATTGGCGGTACGAGGAAGAGTTAGGCGGAAGTTTGCGCCAAGCCCTGGTGCGCCTGCCGCTTCTAACCAGCCTCCGTGAATTCGGGCATCTTCAAGCGAGATGGCCAAACCAAGTCCGGTTCCACCTAACGTTCTTTGACGAGATGGGTCTGCACGCCAAAAACGGTTGAAAACTAGAGAAGATTCACCAGGTTGTAATCCAATTCCCTTATCGCGAACTGCAATTGAGACGGAATCGCCATTTCCTGCAACGCAAACTCGAACTGTGGAATTCCCTGCATGTTCAATTGCATTTGAAATCAGATTTCGAACAATTCGATCTACCCGTTTCTCATCGCACTCAACCACACCTGCAGTTTTGTCGATCTCTAGTTCGATTTTCACTCCCAAGTCACGGGCAACATCTTCTAGGCCTTCAATTACACGGGTAGCCACTCCACCGATTTCGACCGCAACCGCATCGAGTCTTGCAACGCCAGCATCAAGACGTGAAATTTCAAGCAAATCGTTTAGCAAATTTTCAAAACGATTCGTTTGGTGCATTAGTAGCGACGCAGCTTTGGCAGAAGCTGGGTCAAACTCATCTTTTGAAGCGTGCAGAAGTTCTGCAGCCATAGATATTGTCGTGAGTGGAGTGCGAAGTTCGTGTGAAACGTCTGAAACGAACTGTTGCTGAACCTTTGACAATGATTCAAGCCTTTGGATTTGAGACTGCATTGACTCAGCCATTGCATTGAAAGACTCGGCAAGTTTGCCAAGGTCATCACGAGTTCTAACTGCGATGCGCTCAGTAAGCCTGCCAGCTTTTAATCTCTCTGCACTCGCAGCAACTTGGCGTATTGGTTTTACAACTTGCTTGGTCAACAAGATGGTTAGAAGAATAAATGCAAGTGCCATCAATCCCGCAGCCAATCCAATTGCAGATTGCATCAAAGAGAGATTTTCAATCTCATTTTGCAAAGGAAAAAGTTGATAAAGCTCGTACTTGCCCATAACTGGAATCACAATTGGCGCACCAATAATGATGCCAGGTTTTGTTGCACCATCTAGGAAAACAAGATCTGATATTTGCAACACTTCTGCAGCTTGTTTTCGAATCGCTTTTCGCATGTCTAAAGAGACACTGTCATAGGCAATTTCATTTGTACCGCGTTCTGGCGCGTAGTGTGTAAATGAGGACGGATCAGCAATTAGTAGCACTTCGAAGTCGCCACTTGATGCAGATACCTGGCTGACTGCTCCAACGATTGCATCGACCACGGCATCTTCTTGGCCGTTGATTTGAGATTCTGGGAAGGATGCAATCACACGATTTGCCGCCTCGATACCTGCTTGCGCTTGCGTCAAGCTGCTTTGTTTTCGATCGTTTAAAAGACTATCGCGAACAGATGTAATTGAAACCAATGAAATTGCTGTGGCGATTACTAAGGACATCGAAATAGAAGTCAGCAAAATGCGCAAGGTAAGGGAACCGCGCCAGGCTTTTAGAAACTGGCGGATGAATTCCCTAATTTTCATTAGCTAGGAGTACCGGATTTGTATCCGATGCCACGAACTGAAAGGACATATCTTGGATGTTCTGGATCGTCCTCGATTTTTGACCGCAAACGTTGGACGTGCACATTGACAAGTCGGGTATCTAATCCGACAGTTCCTCGGTAGTCCCAGACATCTTTTAGCAGGGCTTCGCGAGTAAATGCAGTATCTGGATTCATTGCGAAATGCTTCAACAAGTCAAACTCTGTTTTTGTCAAAGCTAGTTCAACACCATTTCTAAATGCAGTACGACTTTCTGGATGAAGTGTGATGTCTCCAAGCGTTACGATATGTTTGTCGTGAACTCGCAAGCGAGCCTTGATTCGGGCAACCAATACTTGCGATTCGCACGGTTTGATGATGTAGTCATCAGCACCACTATCTTCGAGACCGCGGATGATGTCGGCACTGTCTGTACGAGCCGTCAACATCACAATCGGAATTTTCGAGATTGCACGAATATCCTTCGAAATATCAAAACCGCTTCGGCCCGGGAGCATCAAGTCCAACAAAACC
>JAHEEQ010000261.1 GCA_024640585.1 Micrococcales bacterium | reverse complement strand
AGATTCATGCAAGTTGAGCTGGTCTACACCATCGATAGCGTCATAGTGATCTAGTAATTCTTTTTTGCTCAAAAGCCCCAGTAACTCTGCAATCATTGGTGTCTCAGCAGCAGATGCGACTGTCGTATTTTTTGGAATATTTACGATATAGGAATGAATCATTGGTTTTCCTCACAAATAGCTTTGGGTTCAACTCATTTCATTTGTTGAGTTCAGAGTTGTGCTGAATTGCTTTTTCAAGATATTTACTTGCTAGGTCTAGCGCAGCTCCTCGACTGATTCGATATTTTTCTAAATGTGCACTTAGATAGTTTGCGATCATTGAAATAATCTCATCCTCTTCATGAACTTTCGATGCAAGTTCAAAAAAAGCGATACCAAGCGCTTGCGAATAAACCGATTTTGGATAAGTTGAGTGCAGCAACATCGGTTCAATTTGGGTGCGTTGATTCAAGTTGTATGTGTCGAATTCCCAACCCGGAATTTCGGCATCGATCATGAAAGTTGCACGTGTTGGAAAGTCTGGCACTTTCAATCGTTTGCCTTTGATACGCGTGCATGTCGCATGTTGAGTGCCATCGCTAAACCTGAACGGAACTGGCATGCAATGCTGTTGCTCGGCTTCCTCACTGTCCCTTGTGAAATTGGGCCATCCCATACTAGCTCGAAACCAATGTAGGCACTCTGAAGCCTGTACTGCATTTAAGGTGTCTTGGGTAGCGATATAAAGCCGTGCGTAGCCTTGGTACTCAATACGAAGATGTTCCACGCCCCTTAGCTCTGAGTCCAATGAAACAGGACCAGCCCCGAACAGCTTGCAATTTTGTGTTCGTGGATGAAAGTTCGGTTTTAGTCCGTGTACCCCATCCGGCCATTTGTTGATTGCTTTCACCACAGACTCTGGAATTTGTGCTGACGGGACTCGTAGTCGAGAGTAAGAAGCATCTCCACAAAAACTGAAGAAATCAACGGTTGGAGTCGTTTGTGCAATGAAAGACAAAAAGTCTTCATTGAAAAAAGACACTAAGTTCCGTGAGCCGGCGCCAACATGGCGATGGCTATGACTGTCCTTTAGTAGTCCTTTCTTGTTTTCTTTCATTGTGATTTCCTGTTCTTTCCTTGTTCTTTAGGGTGCAGATGGTTCTATCTGATGCGCTGGATCTTGGTTTCTGATTCGAGTTGCCGGAATTGAGTGCGCCTCAATTTCAACTTTTCGGAACCACATGCATTTCTGACCACTTTTTTGGGCATCGTCAAAACGCATATGGTTCCTTTGTTGGTGCATCAGGTGCTTTTCAGTCTGAAAGGGAATGCCTTAGCGCTTCTTAACAAAGCTCATGTCACCACTTTTCACGAGTGGATCGTCCGCATCAATTTCAGTAATTTCCCCTGAGGAGTCCGGGAGTTGCCAGTTATCTGGAAGCAATTTAATTTTTCGGCTGTGCTCGTAAAAGCGAGTTCCATCCCTGCTTTTGACGCCGTTCACAACAACTTTGATGTACTTGATGTGAATGAGGTATTTGATGGCTTCTTGCACAGCGCGAAGTCCAAACGATGTTTCGGTTGCTAGAGTTTGGTTGCTCGGCCACGCGAGGTCATTTTCATCAGCGTGAATCGCCAGCGTATTGAACACAGCTTTCTGCGGAGATGTAAGACCTTGTACTCGGTATGTTTCGTAGATTCGTTTGCTCATGCCGGTTCCTTTTCCGTTTGAGTTAGACAGATTTTTGACATTCGAATTTATTTCCTGAAATTGGTACTTCAATCTCTCATTGATATCCGATAAACATCTCGCAGACTTCGCGGTAATGTGAATAGGACATCACAGAGAGTTCATATTCCTTCATGCATCAGTAAGAGCGTTATGAAATTGGCCAACCACATTGATTAGCCATGACTTCGTCCGTGCGGTAACAAACGGGTTTAGTTCTACTGATAGCTCGTCATCAGCAATGTTGTGCAGCCGTGCGCCGATTGCATCAAGTGAAACAGCATCAACTAGACGTGGCATTTCAATAATCTGAGTTGACATCGCATACCGCTTGAACTCTTCGTTCTCGAAAAGCGGAATAAATGCTTTTTCACCGATTGCTCCCGGTGTATGACCCAAATTTTTGACAACGATGTGCTTTGCGTGCGATAAAGAATCAACTGTCTCGAGTAGATGTGAAGCGCTATCAAGTGAGCTGTCTACGACTGTTACAGCAAAAACCTTTACGCCGTGCTCAAGCAGAATCTTGTCCATTCCTTCACTTGCAAACCAATTGCGGGACAAAGAATCTGTTCCATTGCCCGTGTCGATCACCATGGAAAAACCAACTTTGAGCGTGCGTTCGACCAACTCGTGCTCAATAGACTCTACGATCTCTGATGCGTCGGCTCCACCTAACAAAACGGCATCTGGTACTTGACGTTTGAAGCTTGAATTCGATGCGTCTGCATCAAGAGCTTCAACTTTGTGACCAAGTTGCTGGAGTGCAATGCGCACGACTTGCGCAGTCATAGTTTTTCCAACGCCGCCTTTTCCGAAGAGCCATACGACTACGGGCTTTACCTCGAGTTCGTTCTGGGCGTCGAATTGCGGTTGCTTTTCTTTGTTTTTAGCCATAACAGTCCTTTGATGTGTTGATTAGGGTTAGCCGTTCATGCCGCCGGGAGATTTGTTGCCTCGCATACTTCGCAAACTAGAAGTTGGCGCTTCATGAGAGTTCTTTGCTGAAGCAGTTTTCGGCTCAAGCGTCTTTGGCTCGTCGTCTGTCAGAAGATCCGACGCATATTTCCTAAAAGTGCCGAGCTTGATTTCGATGCCGCAGCGAATGACGTCTGCATGCATCTCTTCAAGCGTTTTGCCCTGTTCACGCGCAGTTTTGAGGGCGGGCTTCATAGCTTTCACCAAATCCCACGCAGTGATCTCAGTCGGAGTGCGCTGAGAGGTCAGCGCACTGCGCAAGTCAGTCATTACTTGTTCGTCGATTGAAATGTTGTGTCGCATCGTTGATCCTTTCGTAGAGCACAAACACACAGAAAAATAAAGTAAGTTTTCTGGATCATAATCTAAAAAATAAAGTCTTGTCGAGAAAAATTGGAGAGACCCGTGGAAAATTTTCAAGAAATCGTTGTCGCTTGGTCAAAACTGGCGTCAGTAGGGGCGCGTCCGATGGCTGAATCAGTGGGAATTGACCGAGATTTTTTCGCGCGGGTACTCAACAAGCGACGTGATCTGCCGCTTGATAATGCAAAAAAGCTTGGCGATGCTATGGGGGTGACGATTGATGGGTTCGTTCCACAGCGAATCCAATCAAATCTTTGTCGTCATCTTGAAGATCTCACTGCAATTGAAAATCTTGGATTTGAGGTGCGATTTCTTGCGCAGATCAAGAGTCGAAAAGAAGTGAAGGGAGGAAAGAGTCTTCAAAAGTACATGTTTGTGTACTTCGCTTACCAAAAGACGGTCAGGCTATCCGTACTAAGAATGGCCACAGAAAAATGGCACAGACTCATGGAGCAGCTGAAATTTCCTGAATTACCGATCGTTGAAGTTGACACGTTGCTTGTGTCAGAGCTGAACAGCATCGATGCCACGATCGATGTTCAGCCGTGGCAAGATTTCAAGAGCGTTTTGCCCAGAAGCAACAAAAAATATGTCGAAAAATGGATGCAAGCCTTGTTGGAGCAACTTGTTCTTGGGCAAGTTGAGAAATCCGAAAGGTCAGGTGCACCAAAGAGAATCGATAGAAAAACAGCTGTCTTGCGAATTACAGAAAAACATGCAGCACTAAGTGAGTGGCCAGAGGCTGCAGTAAATTACGCAAAAGTTCATTTCTTAGCCCCCTTAAGCCAAGACTTTTTCCCTGCCATGGCAGTGGGAAAACGAGCGGATAGCGCAATAGTTAGCGTTTACGTAGCTTCAATCAACAACAAAGATACGTTGATTTTGGAGAGGGATTTTCACAATAAGGTGGGTCACGCTTTGATCTTCTTCTTGAATCCACTGAATAGTTTTAGCAAGTACGAAGTGCTCTATGACGGCCCAATGCAAGTCTTGATTGAGGCCGCAACTAGCCGTAACTTAAATCAAGACACTCTCATCAGCTTGTCCGCAAAAGACATCTACTTCTTAGATGAGGGCAGTAACTCAAATTTATCGCTTAAGCGTCGGCGTAGTTGAACCAGTTGATGATCGCCAAAACATCTAAAGTACATGGGCAAGTAGCGCGGGGCTTTGATCCAATGATCTCTGCACAGTAATCACAGAGAAACTACAGATAGTCAATGCTCGATGCATGTGTCCCCTCATGAGGCCTTAAATCTTAGCTATATGGCTCAATTCTTTTAAGCACATTCGTTTCGGGACTAGAAAAACGAACGTCTCAGACGATTCAAAGGCATGTAGGAGATCAGCATGTCAGAAAAATCCGCGTTCAAAACCAAATTTCG
>JAHEEQ010000245.1 GCA_024640585.1 Micrococcales bacterium | reverse complement strand
ATTCAGAACCTCGGGTAGTTCCACTCCTTGTCACACGCCGGTTTGGTGAAAACATTCGAGCGGCTTCCGCAAATTTAATTAAACGCAACAATTCCACAGAAATTCCTGGTCTTGATAAACAGGCTCATCGCGAATTAATTACAAAGAATCCTGTCGCTGGCGAAATTTCCGTTACACATTACGAATCAGCGGAGTCAGAAGCGGAAGAAGTTGCAGAAAAGATTCGAGCACTTGTCACTACTGAGAATTTGAATTGGAGTGATGTTGCGGTTTTGGTCCGATCGGGAAGCGTTTCGATTCCAATAATCGAGCGCGCCTTGATTCGGGCTGGCATTCCGGTTGATGTCACATTTGATGAACTGCCAATCGCTAAAGAGCCTGCCGTTCAAGTTTTATTAACTGCGCTTGAGGTTGCTGCAAATCCTTTTACATTAACAAAGAATCCAGATACCGCAAGCTTCCTTCTAACTAGTGGCCTCGGTGGTCTCGATGCTGCAGATTTACGCCACCTTGGCAGGCAACTTCGAGATGTCACTAGAGGAACAGATGCCCAAACTTGGAGCGAAGAACTGGTTGCGCGTTCACTATTGGAAGTTTCTCTAACTGCATCAATTGATCCAAATATCGGCGGACTTGCACTCACTAAGTTAATTCGTTTACGCGACTTGCTATTTAAAGCAAGTGACATGGTCAAGAGTGGCAGAAGTGTTGACCAAGTTCTTTGGCATATTTGGAACAACTCGACATGGAAAGATGCTTTGCGAAATAAAGCACTTTCAGGCGATACCCAATCCACACAAGCTGGGCACGATTTAGACGCAGTCATCACTTTGATGGAATTATCAAAATCGCATGGCAAACAAGCTGGTAAGGCTCGTGGCATTTCCGGATTCATTTCTGAGGTAAAAGATTTGTTGGTTCCAGCGCAACCGACACTTCGCGCATTTGAGCCTGATGCCGTTGCACTGATGACCGCGCATCGCGCCAAAGGTTTGGAATGGAAAGTAGTCTTTATTTGTTCTGCAGATGAAGAAACTTGGCCGGATGTACGCCGCCGAAATTCCATTCTGGAACCTGAACGTTTAACACGTGAGGAAATCTCAAAACATATCGAGCGCCATGTAATTGTTGAAGAAGAACGCAGATTGTTTTATGTGGCTGCAACTCGGGCAAAGGAAAAATTATTCATTTCTTCTACTTCTGCAGATCCCGAACAAGGACGCATGGCTTCTAGATTTATCTCGAATATGTTCGAAGACAAAAAGCCAAGTGAGATCAAGGTCGAAACTGAAATTCCGGTCGCTATTAAGTCCCGTGAAATTCTGAATGACCCTCGTTATTCGGTCCAGGGACTAGTTGCCCAACTCCGACGCATCGCCGCAAGTGAAGATTCAGATTCAATAACTGCCGAACTTCGAAATGCTGCTGAAGTGCGCCTTGCACAATTAGCAAATCTGAAAACTGCAAGCGGTGAATACTTTGTGCCAAGTGCAAACCCAGACAGCTGGTGGGGCACAGTTGAAATGACTGAGAATTTGATTTCAATCGACAACGAAGATTCGCCAGTTTATGTACGCGGATCTTCGTTACAGAAAATCCATGACTGTTCGCTAAGTTGGTTTATGCAAGATAGGGCTTTCGCTCAAGAATCAACTTCAACAGCAATGAATTTTGGTTCAATTGTTCACGCATTGGCTGAAGGTGTATTCAATAAAGAAATTGAACCTTCAATGGAAGTAATTTCCAAGCGAATCGATGGGATTTGGGACAAAGTCAAATTTACCTCAGAATTTGAAGCCGAACGTGAAAAACGCAATGCGGTCGACTGCGTTCGTCGTTTCCTTCATTGGAGAGAAAAGACAACCCGCAAATTTGTAGCTTCAGAAATTGATTTCGATGACAAAGTGGAAATTACAAACGCAGCTGGTGTGAAAGAAACTTTCCGAATCAAAGGTCAAATTGACATTGTCGAGATTTCCAACGACAACGGTGTGTACATAGCAGACATCAAAACAGTCGGATCAGATCCAAATAAGGAAAAGACTGAAAAGAATATGCAGCTGGCTTTGTATCAATACGCTGTGCAGCGCGGATTTGTGGACCACAATGACCTCAAAACGTTGCCACTTCCAATAAAGACCGAAGGCGCAGCGCTGATTTGTGTTCGGATTGCTGAAGGAAAATCCAAAGGCGTCGAAAAACCAGGTCCGCTTTTACGAACTCAATCAGCAATGGACACCGAAACTCCATGGATTGAAGAAAACCTTCTTTCTGCATCCGAAATTGTTCGAAAAGAAAACTTCTTCCCAACAAAAGGCGATGCCTGCAAGTTCTGCAGTATCAAAATCGCATGCCCGCTTCAGCCAACTGGTGGACAGGTGATCGACTAATCATGAGTGAGAAAATGAAGTATTCAGGGCAAGACATTGCAAAGGTTATGGGTATCCCATTCCTTGCCGACCAATTGGTCGGCATCGAAGCGAAACTTGAGCCAGGTGTAATAATTGCAAGTGCTGGGTCTGGCAAAACTGCAGTAATGGCAGCCCGCGTTGTTTATTTAGTTGCCAATGAATTGGTACTGGCTGAAAAGATACTGGGTCTTACATTTACAAACCTTGCAACTGGCGAATTGCGTTCTAGAGTGCGTTCAAGTTTGGCTAAACTTGAAGTGCAAAATCACGACACAACTACTTCTGCCGAACCATTTGTTACCACTTACCATTCCTTTGCTTCCCAATTAATACAGCAGTACGGAATGTTGGTTGGGGTAGAACCAGATCACCAGGTGATTTCGGATGTTCGCCGCCAACAACTTTGCGCTCGCACAATCAACCGGTCTGAACAAGACCTCACAAAGGTCAAAGTCTCATTCAGTTTCATTTTAGATCGAGTTTTGAAATTAGATGACTCGTTGGCCGATTCAAATGTTTCTATAGAGGAGTTCGAAGAGTTCGCTCGAAAATTAATTTCAGATTCAGATGTTTTGGTTCCAGATGCAGATGAAAATGAATTCAAACAGACAGGCGAAGCGCAGTTGGTATATGCCCAACTAGTTCGAGAATTTCGCGAACAAAAGTCTGCCTACAACGCACTTGATTACGCGGACATGAATCGCTTAGCCCTTGAAATTGTCAACAAGGCTCCAAGCATCCGCGAACAAATTCGTGAACAGTACAAAATGGTCTTACTTGATGAATACCAAGATACCTCGCTTGCCCAAAGAGTTCTAATTCAAAAGCTCTTTAATGAAGCCCATCCAGTAAATGCGGTTGGCGACCCACTGCAATCTATTTATGCCTTCCGAGGTGCCACTGCTAAAAACATTGCAAATTTCCCAGAACATTTCCCGCAAAGTGATGGTGCTAAGGCGCCAATTTTCGATCTACCAATCACTCAACGAAATGGCAAAAATATTGTTGAGCTTGCAAATGTTTTGACCAATCGGTTGCGACTTGATGATGCACATCCAGAACTTAAACCATTACAAGCTCCAGAAAAACCGAAATACGGCGATGGAAAACTTCACATTTCATCATTCAGAACGATGGACGAAGAAGCTGCTTGGATTATCAAAGAAATCAAAGCGTGTGAATCTGCGGGCATACCACTCGAAGAAATAGCTTTGCTATTTAGAAAAGGTAAAGGAATTGCTTGGGCACTTAAGTTCCTAAACGAAGCTGGAATTCCAGCACAAGTGCGTACCAAAATGGATTTGCTCGAAGTTCCTGAAATCGTCGAACTAATTTCTATGTTGCGCGTGATAGCCGAACCTGCCGCAAACTCTGCTTGGGTTCGTTTGTTGACTGGTCCGCGTTGGCGAATTGGCAATCGAGATTTGGCAATCATCGGCAAACATGCAAATCGAATGGCATATGACGCGCGTGTACAAGGCGATCGCGGACTTGACAAAGCATTAGAAGCTGCGATCGCAGGTGGTGACATCGCTGAGAACACTGCTTATGGCGACGCAATCTTCGATATTGCGGAAAATGGCAATCCAGCCTTGTCGCGTGATGCATTAGAACGATTAAAGCGACTAAATCGTGAAATTCAATATTTACGTGCCCAAGCGGGAGATCCGTTAAAAAACTTTGTCTACAGAGTTGCAAGTGTTAGTGGCCTTCTTATCGAATCAATTGCTGAGCCAAATCGAATTAAACGCGGAATGGATTCAAACTTACGAGCTTTCTTCTCACTAGTTTCCGATTTCACGGCCCTTGATGGCGAGAGCAATCTGTTTTCGCTTCTTCGATGGATTGAAGATTCTCGCAAGCATGACACAGCCATTGGCATCACATCCGTTGTCCACGAAGGTGCTGTGCAACTAATAACAGTGCATTCAGCAAAAGGATTGCAGTTCCGCGTAGTAGGACTTCCGCAAATGACCGAGGGAATCTTTCCGTTTAGCACTGGACGCGACAACTGGGTAACGAGTCCTTGGGTTGTTCCTTACG
>JAHEEQ010000233.1 GCA_024640585.1 Micrococcales bacterium | reverse complement strand
AATTTGATGGACATAGTTGTTGGTGAACAACCAGTGCGTGTATTTGCATCAGGTGGACAAAGTGTGAACCACCTCGATGAAAAGTATGACGGCAAACAAGCAAATATGTTAGATAACGCTTATGTGATTCTTGAGTATGCAAACGGAGCACGCGGAATGTTAGATCTGTGCATGTTTGGTGAAGGATCTTTTGATAAAGAAATTCTGACAATTGTTGGAGATGAAGGAAAGATTGAATCATTCTTGCCATCACAGGTGCTTCGCGCTTCTCGTCGCGATTCAATCGGAAAACTTTCAGGCTGGAAAACAGGTGCAGCACGCACTCCTGGAAGTGAACAAAAGATTATTCATAACTACGATGTTAAGTACATGGGACACCACTACGGGGCTTCATACATCGAACATACAAAGTTCCGCGATGCAATTTTAAACTCAACACCTCCTGAAGTTACTTTAAAAGATGGCGTAACAAGTGTCGTTACAGGGCTTGCAGCTCATAAAAGTATTAATGAAGGCCGGGTAGTGGAGATTAAAGAGCTCTGGGACTAATGCACAAAGTCATCCTCGATACCGACATAGGTACCGATGTAGATGATGCACTCGCTTTAGCTGTCTTATTGGGCTCTCAAAGTGTTGATCTGCTGGGGATTACGACGGTATACGGCGATACCACCCTCCGTGCAAAGATCGCTATGCACATTTGCAAATTAGTGAATAGATCAATTAAGACATTTGTTGGGGAATCTCTGCCAATTTCGGACCGTGAAGTTTGGATGTCTGGACAAGAAGGAAAAAATTACAAGGACTTAAACCGATTCAATCCAGAATCACAAGGGGCAGTTGAATACTTAATTCAAACTATTGCATCAAACCCTAATTCAATAAATTTAATCGCAATTGGTCCTTTAACAAATATCGCTCGAGCTATTCAGAGTTCTCAGAATTTTGAAAAAGATGTTAAACATCTTTGGGTGATGGGTGGCGATTTTACGCAAACAAGAGTCGAACACAACTTTGAGTGCGACCCTGATGCTGCAAAAGTTGTTCTTGAGTCTAAAATTCCAATTTCTATTCTAGATCTTCCAAGTTCTCAAAAGACAATAATTCGTACCGATGAAATTGAGCAAATAGGCAAAATTCCAAATCTTGGATTATTACTGCACTCAGAAATTATGAGTTGGATTAAACCAAGAAATCAAGATTGGACAATTCCCCACGATCCAATTGCCGCTTTAGCATTGATTACTCCCGAGTTTTTTGAAACTTCATCTGTCGGACAAGTAAACATAGATGCAGACGGTTTGAGTTTTTGGAATGTGTCTGAATCAGGAAATGTAAGACTTCTCAACCCAATACATCCAGAGTTAGCAGTACAGAAAATGATCGAGCTAATTACCAACTAGTCCAAGGCTTCGCATGGGTATCAACTATTTCAGCGAGCTGCTGTAAACGTGGAATGGAGATTTCACGTAGAGCTTTTGGAATATCTGGTGAGCCGACAATATCCGCCCACACTGCACGCCCTGCAAGGAATCCACTTGCTCCACCCATTGCACAAGCTTTAACCGCATCATTAAAAAATGGTTGCTTAACACCATTCGATAAAACAACCCACGGTGAACCAATTGCCTCAGAAATTCTTTCAGCATTCTTCGTAACTAAATTCAGATCACCTTCACCATGAAAAGGCACCTCTGCCTTGTAAAGATCAGGCTTCCATGCTTCTGCCTCACGAGCGGCGATAATCAACTCTTCCTCGCGATTGAAACTACGTGAAGTATCCGTTGGTGGCTTCACGATGATTTCAATAATTGAAGGAAGTCCTGAAACTTCGCACAACTTATTAAAATCTTCAACAAGCTTTGCGCGAACATCTGGAGATTCATCGTTGCGCCACAAAACTAAGAACTTGAGACCCACACTTCCAATATCGCGCATACGAATTGGATCTACATCTGGATCCACAGCAGTGTCTGTGGCAGCTCCACCTGGAGGCCCAACTAATAAATCAGCTGCTGCAATCAATCCACATGATCCTTGTAATGCTTTTTGGTCAATGATCGCATCGATGCCAAACTCTTGATCAACTAAAAGTGCTGATGCAAATGGAGAAAGTTCACGTGCAACATCTACTTTGAATTGAGTTAATTGAGAATCTGGAACCGGTGTGCTCTGGTGGGCAGCAAACATTCCACGAAGAGCCTCACGTTGATCGACAGCAACCATAGATAACGCACCTGATGGACGAGCTAATCGTGTTAATGGTTTTCTCATGGTTGCGCCTCCAGATATGCATTAAGTTCTTTAGTGGTTGGAATCATCGATTGTGCATCAAGTCCACGACAAGACAATGCTGCAACTGCGTTTGCTCGTCGCATTGATTCTTGAAGAGAAAAACCTTGAATAATCTGGGCTACAAGTGCGCCATGGAAAACGTCACCAGCACCTAAAGTGCCTTTAACATCAACTTGAAAACCAGGCGCATGAACTAATCCTGACTCGAGCGAGAAACCAGAACTGCCCGCAGAGCCTTGAGTAGCTACAACTATGTTATTGGCATTCTTGGCATCGTTTTCTAGTGCGATTGCTAGTTCAACACCTGGATGACGCAATGCCATCTGGCGATCAGTAGGTACAAATAAATCAACTACTGAAGAGTCAAAAGTATCGACTCCGTAACCAGCATCAAAAGAAATCTTCGGACCAGTACCTCGAGAAATACCAAACTCTTTGAGGCGATTTATTCCAACATGATCGACATGAATCCATTGAGCTTCTAATGCTAATTTCTTTGCAGAATCATTTGCTGGCGCTTGATTTACAGGTTGGCGGGTATTAATTGCTCTAGTGTTCCGCTCGCGTGAAGAAACTATGACACTTCCTGCGGTCGGTGAATTACCAACAGAAATCCCTGAAGTATCTACACCTTCTTTTTCGAAAATTCTTAAAACTTCTTTGCCATCTGCATCATCTCCGATTGTTCCAATGATGGCAGTTTTAATTCCTAAACGACTCAGTGCAACTGCGGCAACTGCTGCTGGTCCCCCGCCGCCACGAACTATTTCATGGGCTATTACGCGTTCATCCTCTGATGGATATTTATCAACCAACGCAACAGTGTCAATTGTGATTACACCCACACAGACTGCCTGAATAGAATTCAATTGCTATCTTTCTTTTTTGCATCTGCCAACGCGGTTGCACGAGCGCCAGAAATGTGTTGAAGGGTCAATCTTGAAGCTAAATCTCCATCACCATTTTCAATAGCCGCAAGTATTTCATTGTGTTCGTTACGTGAAATATCTGAACGTCCTGGAAGGCGTAAAGTAGTTTCCATGGACATTTTCATTACATCTTGTAAAACATTTAATGTCTGATTAATAAATCGGTTTCCTGCAATTCCCACAATTGTTAAATGAAACTTTGCATCAAGCGATTGCAATTGGTCGTAATCAATCGGCTCCGTAGCTGTCACAGTGTCAATCTGATTCAATGTTGCTCGAAGTAACCGAATATCCTCTTTAGTAGCCTTATCAGCTGCCCATTTAGAGGCCGGCACCTCTAATACTTCGCGAGCATCAAAAAGTTCATTGAGGCCATGAGTTTTCGTCATTAATGAAGCACGAAGTTCTTGAGCAACAACCGGCTCTTGAACAAAAGTTCCTTGTCCATGTTTGATTTGAACTAGTCCTTGTGCCTGCAAAATGTGGAGCGCTTCTCGCAAACTTGGGCGACTAACCTCTAGAAGGTCAGCGAGTTGCCGTTCTGGGGGCAATTTATCGCCCGGTGCTAATTTTTGGAGTTCAATAAGTTCAATCAGTTGTCGTGCAATCCTCGCTGCTCGCTGTGGTGCAAGTTGTGTAATCGCGCTCATGATTATCCCTTAACTGCTCCTGCAGTTAATCCTGCTTGGAATGTTCTCTGCATAAACAAATACATGACAACCATTGGGAGTGACGCGACCAAAATTGCTGCAAATTGCATACTGTAACTAGCAAAGTATTCGCCTTTGTAATCAATCAAGACGAGAGGAAGGGTTTTCTTTCCTGCCTCAGTAATTAACATTAAAGGATAAAGCAGATCATTCCAGCAAATTACAAAGAGAAAAATTGCTGTCGCTCCAAGTGCAGGTTTAGACAGCGGCAAGGCAATTGATCGATAAATTCTAAATTGTCCTGCGCCATCCATTCCGGCACATTCAAACATCTCTTTTGGAAGATCTTTAAAAAATGCAGACAAAATGAAGATTGAAATTGGCAAAGTCAACGCGATATTCACTAAGACTAAACCCACTAAAGAGTTATTCAGGTGAAGTTGAACAAAGAGATGGAAAATCGGGATGATATTGACTTGCCCTGGAATAGCTAGCCCAAGTGAAAAAAGTAAGAAAAGAACTTTTCCTGTTACCGTCATCAATCGTGAAATAGCGTATGCAGCCAAACTTGCAAAGAGAAGAGTGAATAAGACTGAGAATGCTG
>JAHEEQ010000228.1 GCA_024640585.1 Micrococcales bacterium | reverse complement strand
AGGTGCCGTAAACTGTAATTTTCATGGCTCGATTGGTTTTAAATCCACTCGCTGCGAAAAGTGTAAGTGGCCAAAGGAAATACCAAGGAAAAACCACAGGACTTAGCAAGATCATGCAAGACAATGCTAAAGCGGTTCTACGGGTTCCAGAAATTTCTCGCTTATCTAACGCAAGCCAAGCGATATATATTGCACAAAAAACTAGTCCGGTTATTCGAACCAGTGGGAATATGGTGGCGCCAATATCGTGCCCGAACCATGCGAGAGATTTAGTCAAAGTTTCGCTCAATAGACTGATTGGAGCCGCCAAATTTAGAACTGCACCTGGTGTGGTGATGGCATTTGTCCAACCAAATCCAGTTTTCGTGATTATGCCAAGCGCCACTAGCACTGCTGCCGATCCTGCAATGCTGACGGACCAATCTCTAATACGACTTTTTAGTTCAAAGGTTTGAGTTTTTGAGATTGCTAGGAATGGCAGTGCAATCAAAGCTATTGGCTTAATAGCGATTGCAAATGCAATAACTAGTGAAGAGGTTATTAATCGCTTTTTATGGGCAAATACAAACCCCCAAACTAGGGCTGCAATCATGATTCCATCATTATGTACCGCATTTATTAAGTGCAAAATGGCAATGGGATTTAAAACGGCTAACCAAATTGCAAAGTTTGTGGAAATGTTGTGAATCGAGGCGAGTCTGTGCAATCCGTAAATAGTTAGCACAAGTGCAAGAATATTGATGGCTCGCAAAATCACCATACTCAGATAAACGTTATTTGCGCCAATCGCAGCTGCAAACTTTTCAATCAATAAATATGCCGCACCGTAAGGCGTTGTGGTTTCTGCCCACATTGGGTCAATACCAAAATTGAACCAATGATCAAGTTTTGATACTCCAACTTTGTACGGATTAAATCCTGCCAATTGCAAGTGCCCTTGAGCGATATATGAGTACACGTCGCGCGAAAACAATGGCGGAACTAGCAGTGTTGGCAGACTTGCAGCTAATGCAATTTTCACATGATCTGCTTGTGAGTGGTTTTCGTGTCTAATCGCGAGCCACATCAAAGTTAGCAAAAGCGCGCCAAGAAAAAGTGAACTGATTCCAATTAATCGTCCAACTTCAGTTAGCCGTAGCGCAATCAGAATGTTGTTTTTGCCAATAGCAAAATCGGGTGTGAGCCAGCCAAGCGAAAGAGAAGCAATCGCTAGCAAAATGCCAGAGATAAAAAACCCTTGTGTTGGCTTCGATTGCATTTTTTAGCGCCAGGCCCTTGACCGGTAGTTTTCATCTTTTCCGGTAATTCGTTCAGCAGCAAGCCGACCAGACACCAAAACCATTGGCACTCCAACTCCAGGCTGGGTTCCTGAACCGGTGAAAACAACATTTTCGCCCCACATATTTCCAGGGCGGAAAGGTCCGGTCTGCAAGAATGAGTGAGCGGATGCAAAAGGAGCACCACGTTCCATTCCACGCGCTTGCCAATCAAGCGGAGTTGTTAAGTGTTCCACTTCAATACTGGCGCCAAAGTTTTTGTAGCCACGCTCTTCCAACGTTTTTACCATATGGTCGCGGTACTTGGAACCTGCTTTTTTCCAATCAATATCTGCATCAAGATTTGGAGTCGGATAAAGCACGTAGTAAATCTCTTTACCAGCTGGAGCAAGACTGGCATCGGAGAAGGTTGGGTTAGTAACCAAAATGGACGGGTCAGACATAAATTGTTTTTTATCGATCAAATCTGAAAAGACGCCAGACCATTCCTTGCCAAAATGGATGTTGTGGTGCGCAGTTTTAGAGTAGCGCTGGGACGAGCCTGCCAATAGCAAAGCGCAAGAAGGTGAGTATTTCAATCTCTGTACTGAAAGCGGATTTATTCCCAACAAATCACGGTATGCAACCGGTAAATCGGGATTCAATACAAATGCGTCGGCTTCGATGCGATTTCCATCGCTTGTGATTACAGCGGAGGCTCGGGAGTTTTTATGTTCGACACTTTGTACCGTTACACCGTATTGGATATCTACACCGTGTTTTTGTGCACAAGCTGCCATCGCCCGCGGTAATGCGTGCATTCCGCCTTCAGGGAAATAAACCCCAGCCACGCTGTCCATGTAAGCGATAACTGCATAAATCGCCAAAGCGTCGTAAGGGGAAAGCCCTGCGTACATCGATTGGAAAGAATAGATTCTTTGTGTACGTGGATCTTTCAAGAATTCATTAACTTTTGGTGCAAGCTTTCTAAATCCGCCAATCGAAAGCAACTTGATGAGATTAGGTGTTAATAAATCAAAAGGTGTGTCAATGTTTCGGTCGATAAAATCTTTAATTTCATATTTATACAAGTCCGCTACAAAATCAACATACTTTAAATAGCCCTCAGCTTCTGAAGATGAAATCACTCTTTCTATTTCTGAAGCCATTTTGTTGACATCAGAATGAACATCAAGCATTGAACCGTCTGGAAAAAACGTGCGGTAGAGCGGATTTACTTCTTTTAACTTCAGCCAGTCGTTCATGTTTTCGCCAACTGCATCAAAAGCATCGGCAATTAAATCTGGCATTGTTAAAACGGTTGGTCCTGTATCAAATTGAAATCCTTGGTCCGAAATCAAACCAGCCCTTCCACCAGGAACGAGTTCTCTTTCCAACAAAGTAACTTTTCGACCAGCACCTGCAAGTCTCAAGGCAGCTGAAAGACCAGCTAGTCCAGCTCCAACTATTACAACATGCTCAGTTTTTCCAGAGACCTTTCGTGGGGTGGCGCGGGGCGCAAAACGCATGAGATCCATTAGAACGCTCTTTCAGTTGCTGCTACTGCGAGGTTGGCCAATACGTACATTGCCTTCTCGTCTATGTGGTCCACTTTGATCGCTTGCAAAGCGGAGGTGCGGTTTTCTTCAATTAGTTGTTCAACTTCATCTACTGAACCCGACGAAGTCAGAATATTTTGCAATTCTGAAATTGTGGATGCAGTCAAATTTTTATCGCCGAGTGAATTTTTCAATAGGTCGTGTTCGCTCCCACTTGTTTTCGAAAGAGCAGTAGCTACCAATACGGTCCGTTTTCCCTCTCGAAGATCATCACCAGCCGGCTTTCCTGTTATTTTTTCGTCTCCAAAGACTCCGAGGATGTCATCACGAAGCTGAAACGCTATACCAAGCGGAAGTCCGTAGTCTGAAAGAGTTTGCAAAGTTCGCGCATTTGCCCCATTTAAAAGTGCTCCCATATGAAGCGGTCGTTCGATAGTGTATTTCGCACTCTTGAAGGTGATAACTTGCATAATATTTTCAACTGAAGCATTTGATTTTGCTTGCTCAAGTAAATCTAAGTACTGACCCGCAAGTAATTCTGTTCGCATAATGTCGTAAAGGTTTTTTGCAGCCGAAAGGTGAGCGACTTCGAAATTGGATTTCATCAGCAGTTCGTCTGCCCAAGACAGGCAAAGATCGCCGAGCAGGATTGCGCCACCTATTCCAAATTGTTTTGAATCTCCAAGCCATAAGTTTTGCTTGTGAAGTGTTTCGAATTGTCGGTGTGAACTTGGAAGTCCCCGTCGTGTGTCGCTTTCATCCATCACGTCGTCGTGAATTAGTGCACAACCTTGCAAAAATTCGAGGGCAGTTGCAGCTTGCAAAATTCCCGCATTGTCCTCACCACCCGTTGCGCGGTATCCCCAATATGCGAAGGCTGGACGTAGACGTTTCCCTCCGGCCATCATTTGAGCAAGTGAATTAGTTAGGACTTCGAGATCGGAATTGATGCCACTCATAAATGTGGCATGGTTTGAAATCGTTTCCCTTACTACAGTTGCAATTCGGGTTCGTAAATCATCTATCTCAAGGACTGCGAGACCTGCATTGGTATCTATTTCATAGCTCGACACAGGGCTAAGGTATCGAACACAGCCCCGGCACGCGTGTACAGATTGCGGGCATAATTCGCACCTATGAATGCCGGCCAAACCCTTATCCGCGACCTATTTGCGAGCAAATCAGGTGCCCCGACATTTTCTTGCGAGTTTTTCCCGCCTAAAACAGATGAGGGATTTGCAACGCTTTGGCAGACCATCGAGACTCTCGCCCCTTACAAACCAGATTTCGTATCTGTCACATATGGTGCTGGAGGCTCAAATCAAGAAACATCTCTAGACGTAACAGCAAGAATAGTTTCGGAATTTTCAATACCAACAATCGCACATTTAACTTGTGTCGGTTCAACTGCCTCCGAACTAGAGGCAATTGTTAAGAAATACGCGAAAAAAGGGATCCATAACATTCTCGCGCTTCGAGGCGACCCAGTTGCAGGTCCTGGCACGAAATGGGTTAGCACACCGAATGGATTTGATTTTGCATCCGAATTGGTTGAACTTATCGATTCACTCAACGACTTCAGTATTGGAGTTTCTGCATTTCCAGAAAAGCATCCAGAATCTATGTCGCTCGAGTTCGATGCCGAAATATTGCTAAAGAAGCAACTAGCAG
>JAHEEQ010000223.1 GCA_024640585.1 Micrococcales bacterium | reverse complement strand
ACCAAATGAAACCCACACCTTGGTAGGCCAGCAAACCAGCGGCGAGTGCCTGGCCTGCAAGTTTTGTTGATGCATCGATATCAAACTTGTCATCAAGTAATCCGAGAATCACAAGAATGGTGGCAGAAATCAATACAGTTCGAAATGCATTTGTGTCTTCAAACACCGGACTCATGCGCGGCAAATGTGATGCGAAAAAGTATGAAGCAACAAGCCCGCCATACATCGCAAGTCCGCCCCATCGCGCGGTTGCAACTGTGTGGACATCGCGCGAACGAACTTCGGCCATTGCGCCGTATTTCAATGCAAGAGTTCTTGCAACTGGCGTCAATAAATACGTGGCTGCTGCTGCAACAACTATGCAGAGCAAATATTCACGCATTCAAAATCCTTAGCCGCGTGGGTATGCCGGGAATTTTGCAACAAGCGCTGAAACTTCAGCAGCAACTTCGGAAGACGCTGCGTCTGTCTCGGCTTTGATTGCTCGACTAATCAATTTGCCGATCAGCTGCATCTCGGATTCACCCATTCCTTGCGTGGTTACGGATGGGGTTCCAACGCGAATACCAGATGCAACTGAGGGTGGCGCTGGATCGTAAGGGATTGCATTCTTGTTCAAAACAATCTTTGCAGCACCTGCACGCTTTTCTGCATCTGCACCAGTCACGCCAACACCTTGGAGATCTAGCAATGACAAATGAGTATCTGTGCCGCCAGTAATTGGACGCAAACCTTCTTCAGCTAATGAAGCAGTCAACGCCTGCGAGTTCACAATCACTTGCTTTGCATACGCTTGGTATTCAGGAGTTGCACACTCTGCAAGGTTTACAGCTTTTGCTGCCACCGCATGCATCAATGGACCGCCCTGCATCATTGGGAAAACAGCTTTATCAATTGCCGCAGCCAGTTCTTCGCGGCAAAGAATCATGCCGCCTCTAGGTCCACGCAAAACTTTGTGAGTTGTGAAAGTAACAACATCTGCAAACGGCACTGGACTTGGAATTGCTTTACCTGCAACCAGACCGATGAAGTGCGCCGCATCAACCATAAGTTTTGCACCAACTTCATCTGCAATTTCGCGAAACGCTTTGAAGTCAATCAAGCGCGGAATTGCAGAACCGCCAGCAATAATCATTTTTGGTTTGTGTTCACGAGCGAGGGATCGCACTTGGTCGTAATCAATATCTTCGGTCTCTTTTGCAACGCCATAAGAAACTGCGTTGAACCACTTACCTGAGAAAGAAACTTTTGTGCCGTGAGTCAAATGGCCACCATGCGGAAGTGCCATTCCCAAAATTGTGTCGCCTGGTGAAAGCAATGCGCCATAGACAGCCATATTTGCTGATGCACCAGAGTGCGGTTGAAGATTTGCGTGTTCTGCACCAAACAGTGCCTTCGCTCTTTCAATGCCAAGAATTTCAGCTTCGTCAACAACTTCGCATCCGCCGTAGTAGCGCTTACCCGGATAGCCCTCTGCATACTTATTAGTCAGCACAGAACCGAGTGCCGCCAAGACTGATGGGCTGGTGAAGTTTTCGGAGGCGATTAGTTGCAAGCCATTTCGCTCACGATCAACTTCGCGCAACAAAATGTCTGCGATTTGCGGATCTAGTGCTTGAAGTGCGGCGAAATCTGGACCCCAGAAAGGAGTTTGGGTCATGGGTTGGCCTTTCGAAAGACGAGGACCGAATTCTATCTGCGAGCCTTTTTCAGTCAGCGATCATGCTGATTGCAGGCACAACCTGTCGAAGCTTAGAGGCGCTGAGTGCACCAAGACGCACGATGTTTGGTTTGGTTCCGCGAAAATCAATAATCGTGGAAACTTGTTCAGAATCAGCAAGTCCAGAGTCCAACCAATTTTCGACATCACTTCCCCATAGCTCTGCAGCTTGAATCGCAGAGGTCGGAGCTTTTGATCCACCACGCGTTGCCGCAACTGCAACTGTTGGACCAAGTGCACCAATTACCTCGAGTGTCGATTCATTCGCCGGCATGCGAACTGTGATTGCATCAGTCGAGCCACTCCAAGCGAGAGTTGGATTTGGTTTTGCAATAAAACTCAAAGGTCCTGGCCAAAATGAATCCATCAACAATTGCATTTCTTCAGTTACTTTGGAAACTACACCGGCCAAGGTTTCTTTACGACCTATCAAGATTGGTGTCATGAATTTTTCTTGTTTTTTCAAATCAACAATTTTCTGCACGCCAACTGAAAAAGCATCAGTTGCTAGCGCATAAGCTGAATCGGAATTCAGTCCCCAGATTTCACCCGCTCGCATACCAGCAATGGCAGCGCGAGTTCCTAGAGCGCGCGCGTCGGCGTCACTCTGGTTGTAGATCGGCATGACGAACCCCAGAAGTAAATCGTGGACGACCAGCTAGGTCGTTATGGTCACTCACGCTAGCGAATACTCCACTCTCACGCAAGACTCTTGGCACAGAAGGATCTCCGTCCTCGCCTTGATTGTCGCCATGTTCGATGACTACCAATCCGCCTGGCTTCAACAAAAATTTCGCAGCTGCAACGATTGCACCCACAAATTCCATGCCATCTTCCCCGCCAAATAGCGCCGAATGCGGTTCATATTGGAAAACTTCAGGGTCGCGCGGAATTGCAGCGCTGGGAATATATGGCGGATTTGCAACGATTACATCCACCTTTCCTGCCAAACTCTTGAGCGCCCCAACTTCACAGCCCCGCACATCCGCGTGATGCAAACTAATAGTCGAACCGACCATTGCAATCTCAGCCGCGAAATCTCGAACCGTTTTTTGCCCCCACGCAAACGCTTCATCCACAAACTCAAGTGCATGCACTTCGCTGCACGGAATCTCAATTGCGAGCGAAACGCTCATCGCTGCAGAACCCGAACATAAATCCACAATCACCGGTTCGGAAATATCACGCACGAAACCTATTGCTTTATCTACTAGCAATTCAGTTTCTGGTCGAGGAATCAAAACCCCAGGACCTACAGAAATTTCAATCCTGCGAAAAGCCGCTTTGCCAGTCAAATGCTGAAGTGGAACGCGTGCTGATCTAAATGCTACAAATTGAATGTATTCTTCTAATTGTTCTTCAGAAACTGTATCCAAAACAAATAAGCCACTGCGGTCGCATTCCAAAACGTGACACAACAACAACTCTGCATCAACTCGGGCTGATTCAATTCCTGCTTCAGAAAGTTGAGTAGCAGCAGCTTTTAAAACTTCGGAAATGGCAATAGCCATCAGTTATGCACTCGCTCCGCCTGCTTCAGCGAGCCTTGCAATCTTGTCGGCCGCAATCAGCGTATTGACCATGTCATCTAAATCACCATCAAGCACCGCATCAAGATTGTGTGCCTTGTAGTTCACGCGGTGATCTGAAATACGGTTTTCTGGGAAGTTGTAAGTGCGAATTCGCTCTGAGCGGTCGACAGTTCGAACCTGCAACTTACGCGATGCAGATGCTTCTTTGTCGCGTTCTTCTTCAGCATGCTGAATCAATCTTGCACGCAAAATACGCATTGCAGATTCTTTATTCTGCAACTGTGACTTTTCGTTCTGGCAAGAAACTACAACACCAGTAGGCAAATGCGTAATGCGAACCGCTGAGTCAGTCGTATTAACAGACTGACCACCAGGACCAGAAGAGCGGTAAACGTCAATGCGCAAATCTTGTTCGCGAATATCGATTTCAATATCTTCAGTTTCCGGCAAAACCAAAACTCCAGCAGCAGAGGTGTGAATACGCCCCTGACTTTCCGTCACAGGCACGCGTTGCACTCGATGCACGCCACCTTCAAACTTCAACATGTCGTACGGCGAGGTTCCTGGCTCTGGCACACCTTTTGCTTTAACCGCAATCGACACATCTTTATAACCTCCAAGATCCGATTCTTCAGCGTCAAGAATTTCAGTCTTCCAGTTGTGGCGTTCTGCCCAACGCAAATACATGCGCATCAAGTCGCCAGCGAACAACGCACTCTCTGAACCACCTTCGCCTGATTTGATTTCCAAAATCACATCAGAACCATCAAGTGGATCTCTCGGTAACAACAAATCATTCAATCGATCTTCAAGCTCAACGCGCTCAGTTTCCAAGCGCGAGACTTCTTCAGCAAATGCAGAATCCTCAGCAGCCAACTCTTTAGCCGCTTCAATGTCATCGGCAATCCCTCGCCAGCGACGAAACGCTTCAATGATTGGCTTCAGCGCTGCGTGGCGTTTGCCCAACTTGCGTGCAGCATTTTGGTCCGCATGAATCGCTGGGTCTGCAAGCTTTGTCTCAGCTTCTGCATACTCAGCCTCGAGTGCATTCACACTTTCAAACATCGAACCCTCACTTACCTAATCAATACGTTATATATAGCAAAACGGGCGCAGCCATGGATAGCCCACAGCAAACGCCCGTTTAGAGTCGCTACTTAGATGTATTTCCGAAACGCTTTTCGAACTTCGCTACACGTCCACCAGTGTCAAGAATCTTCTGCTTGCCTGTGTAGAACGGGTG
>JAHEEQ010000199.1 GCA_024640585.1 Micrococcales bacterium | reverse complement strand
ACATCTGAGTTCATCAAGCCTTATTTCGATATGTTGCCTAAGCTTTGGGAAACTCGCTCAAATGAAATTGCGCAAACTCTCACAAACGGTTTGTTCCCGGCAATTCACATTTCACAAGAGACTGTAGACCTGGCGAATGAATTCTTAAAGAAGGATGAAGTTCCTTATGGTTGCAAACGTCTTGTGGGTGAAGGTCGAGATAGCATTGTGCGATCACTTGCTGCACAAGCTGCAGATAAATAAGAATAAATAAAAAAGGGCCGGCACTATGCCGGCCCTTTTTTATGTCTTAGTGATTTACAACATCACTTGATGGTTTTGGATTCCAGTTTTCACCAGTCTTCGGCTCATTATTGCGACGCCATTTTGGAATTGACCAGAGGAACCAAACAATTGCCCAAACACTTGCAGGTAGGACTGCAAACCAAAGGATTGTTTCCAACGCGCTAAGTGCGCTACCTGGCTCTTCACCAGCATCGACCATATTTGCCATTGCTGGCGAAACAGAAGACACAACAAGTGTTGTGATTGCATAAAAGAATTTAGCTACTAGTTTCACGTTTTTCTTCATTCCTTAATTCTATTTGGCTTACCAGTGTCGACGATGTGTGACAGCCTCAATTATGCGCTTAGCAAGATTTGCAGTTGCAGGCTTTTCTGTGAAATCTTCCAACAGCAATGGAGTTCCATCGCCGTAGCAAGTTGGCACGCGCCAGTTTGGATATTCTTGATCGGTTCCTGGCTGGTTTTGCGCACGCACATCTCCAACAATGTCAGGAATTGATACGCCTAACAAGCGAGCCTTTGTATGGGCAATAACGCGGTGCATTCCTTCAATCTTTGTTTGTGTTGAAAGGGGACGACTCCATGCTGTTTCATCGACATAACCGTAGGTGCGAAGGAATGATTCCCACTTGGACATATTTGCGCGGTGGTCTGCCCAAAATGGCGCGGAGTCGGATGTAAACAAATTCAAATCTTCTTTTATTCGAATATGTTCGCCGTCCATAAATCCAGCTGCTGGAGGAATATCGTGGACCGAAACTGTTGCCATCGAAAGTTCACGCCAGTCTTCTGGTGATTTTGGATTACCATCTTTGTCGTATTCAAACCAAGCGATATTTGTTCCCATGATTTCGCGTTCGACCAAATATTCCAAAATCCATGGTTCCAAAGTTCCAAGATCTTCTGCAACAACGAATGCGCCTACTCGTTGGGCTTCGAGCGCAAGAATTCCAACCATTGCCTCGTGGTCGTACCAAACATAAGTTCCATCTACTGCTGTTCCATCTTGCGGAATCCACCACAAACGGAATAAGCCAAGTGCGTGATCTACTCGAATACCGCCGGAGTGACGCAAAATTGTGCGCAACATGTCACGGAATGGCTTAAACGCTGCGTCAACCAAAGCATCAGGGCGCCAAGGTGGTTGAGACCAGTCCTGACCTAATTGATTGAACAAATCTGGCGGACATCCAACGTTTATGCCTTGTGCAAGAACTGAATGCAAAGCCCATGCATCTGCACCTTCAGGGTGAACGCCAACCGCCAAGTCATGAACTACACCAGCGACCATTCCATTTTCTTTAGCGGCGGCTTGGGCGCGAGCAAACTGCTCATCGATTAGCCATTGAAGTTTTGCGTAGAAATCAATTCGCTTTGAAAACTTGTCTGTGTATTTCTTGATTTCAGCGCCTTCAGGAGTGCGAATTCCTTCTGGCCAATCACCATAAGAGATTCCCCACTTTTCAGCGAATGCGCACCAAGTAGCAAACAGACGCAATCCGTCACCTTCGTTTGCTGCATATGCATCAAATGCGACCTGACGAGCTTGCGTTAGTTTGTCGTCGAGCAAAATTTCCAACGCTTCTTTTTTCGCGGTCCAGATTCGGTCGCGATCAAGTAGATCTGGAGTGTTATTTAGTTTCAACAAAGGGTCTGCAAGTTTTTCAATCTTTGACTTGTCGCGTGATTTCAAATTTGCATATTCAGGAATGTCTTCAATGTGAAGGTAAATCGGATTGAAGTATCGTCGCGTTGCTGGCAAGTATGGTGATGGTGCCATTGGAGCTGAAACTTCTGCTGCGTGCATTGGATTAACCAAAACAAAACCCGCACCTTGCGCACCACCCCATGCGCCCAATGTTGCAAGGTCGTGCAAATCTCCAAGTCCCCAAGATTCTTTCGAACGGGTTGCATACATTTGAGCCATCAAACCCCAAGTGCGCTTACCGCGCATTTTTTCTGGGAGTTGCAAAACTCTTGGTGTAACTACAAGTGTCGAAGTTGTTTGTGTCGCATTGCGATTTGCATCTCCTTCAACAGTTGCAGAGAGAGTGTGCCACCCAAGCGGAAGGTTTGTTGGGATCGTGAAGGTTGCTTCGCCGACCATTGCGCCGTCAACCATTCGTGGCGCGACATAGTTGTCGATTTGGCCTACCGGTACACGTCCACCTTCTTCAAGGTCAACCCAAACCACAACCGCTGCACCATCTGGAACGTGAACTGGGAAATGCTTTTCTTTACCTTGAATAGACACGACTACTGATGGAAGAACTTTTCGCCAAGGGTCATTATTGACTCGGTCCCATGCTGCAGCTCGGCCGTTTGGAGTCTTTACGTCCACACCTAACGCGGCGAGCACCTTTTCAACAGTTGCACCAGAAACTTTGATGATAGATCCAGCGTCATCTGTGTATTCAGTTGCCACTCGGAACGCTTTGGCAAGATCCAAAACCTCTTGAGACGGAAGCACTTTTTCGGCCACGAAATTCCCTTCTTCAATGGTGAGAGCGTAGAGCCAAGAGGTAAGTCTTATGCCTACTGCCCTACGGCGTTGGGGTTAGGGTTAGGCATTGAACTTAACTCCAAGGAGTTTCACTTGATTGCACTTATCGAAGCGAAAAACATCTTTAGTTCCTCGACCGCATTTTTGAACTGGTTTCTTGGCGCACCTCTCTATGTGACCGCCGTGCTATTAAGTGCCATCATCCTCAACTCAATCGTCACCCGCGGCATCAAACGCGGGGTACGAAAAGCAGCTCAAAGCGCCCAAAAAGAGCGCCTTGGTTCTGCTCGGAAGAATGCCCGTACGCACGAACTGACCGACATTCTCATGGGAGAACGTCGCGAGCAACGGGCTGAGGCAATCGGCCAACTACTAAAGAGTGCCGCTCAAATCATGATTTGGGGGACTGCAGTTCTGCTAGTTCTCACTCGACTTGGAGTGGATGTCGGCCCACTTCTTGCAAGTGCTGGCGTGGTTGGTGTGGCCCTAGGTTTTGGCGCACAGACTTTGGTCAAGGACTACCTCGCTGGAATCTTCTTAATCATCGAAGATCAGTTTGGCGTAGGTGACATGGTCGACCTTGGTGTTGCAGTTGGAACAGTAGAAGAAGTAACACTTCGGGTCACTCGCCTTCGGGATTTATCTGGCGTGGTTTGGTACATCCGAAACGGTGAAATTATTCGCGTTGCAAACCGATCTCAAGGTTGGACAATGGCAGCGGTTGAAATTCCAGTTGCGTATGACGAAGACATCGATCGGATTCGCAACATCGTTGAACAAATTGCAAGTGATATGGATGAAGATCCAACTTATGACGAAATGTTGCTAGGTCGCCCAGAATTTGTGGGTATTGAATCTGTTTCAGGTGAAGCTGTCTTTATCAAAGTAATTGCAAAGGTTGCACCGCAACAGCAAATGACTTTGGCCCGCGCTCTTCGCGAGAGAATCAAAAACGCTTTTGATGCAGCCGGTGTGCGGGTGCCAGTTTTGACTCGTCCATATCCAACTCCTGGCACTCCTCCAACCACACCTCGCTAATGACTGATGACTTTTATACACGTGTTGGTGGCGAAGAATTCTTTTCGACACTAGTCAAAGATTTTTATAAAGGTGTAGCAACCGATCCAATCCTGCGACCGATGTATCCAGAAGATGATTTAGAACCAGCCATCCGCCGGTTAACTCTTTTTTTGATGCAGTACTGGGGTGGACCTGGAACATATTCCGAAGAACGCGGACATCCGAGACTTCGAATGCGTCATGCACCATTTGCAATTGATGCCATCGCGCGCGATGCCTGGCTTAAACACATGATGGCATCTGTGGAAGCGCAAAATATGGAAAAAGAACTTCACGACGAACTTGTCACCTACTTGGTTCAGGTTGCACACTTCCTGATGAATGAAACTCCGAAAGAAATAGATGACTTAAGCCGCGAACGAAAACTTAATTAACGCTATTTAACAACTCGAAGTTTGTTTTTCTTTGGCCGGTTGTCAAAAAATATCTGTCCGCCAGGCGTGGAAAGTCGCTTCCATCCATCAACGTTTTGAAAATTAGCAAAAGCGTTTGCGTCAGCTAGAAAACCAAGTTGACGCGCGATGTGAATGCAGCGAAGGGGCAAACCAGAAATAGATTTGCCTTCCCAAACTTGATTTGCAACAAAATCTTTCATTTTGCTATCAGCATTTGGAAACATCGAAATTTGTTGATGGTATTCGGCAACTACTTTTTCAACCTCATCATATAGTTTTCCGCAAGTTGCTTTTTCACCTTGAATCCA
>JAHEEQ010000142.1 GCA_024640585.1 Micrococcales bacterium | reverse complement strand
AAACCCTTTTTTGATTGGCAGTGAATTTCCATTCACCATATATGGATGTTCATGTGTTTCAAGACCTATCCCGTGACCAATTCGATGGATGAATAAATCACCGATGCCATTCTTCGTCATATGTTCGCGAGCGATTGCATCGATAGATTCGCAAGGCTTCCCAGGTTGCACCGCTTGCGTAGCTAGCTGTTGGGCCGTGTGGAGAATTTTAAATCTTGCAAGAAATTCATCGGTAGCCGAAGCGATTGCATAAGTTCTGGTCGAATCTGAGCAATATCCATCTGGCAGCGTTCCGCCTAGATCAACAACTACCACGTCTCCATTTTGGATAATGCGATCAGATACTTCATGATGAGGTGAAGCTGAGTTTGGTCCACTGCCAACAATTACAAAATCTACGGTTTTATGTCCTGCGCGCAAAATAGCTTCTGAAATATCAGCACCGACTTCTCTTTCGGTACGGCCAGCTTTGAGAAAGTTTGGAACTTCGGCATGAACCTTATCAATGGCGGCGCCAGCAAAAGTCAAACTAGCAATTTCGTCTTCGTCTTTAACCATACGTAGATTAGAAATAGCTTGCGTTCCAGAAACGCTCTGTGATTTCTTGAAAGCCATTTGAAAGTTCAGGAGTTTGTCCGCCCACATTCGGCCATCTATAGCAAATGTAGTTAGGTCACCCAAAATAGTTTTAGCCGATTTGAATGGATCATCCGTTTCTTGCCAGGTCACAACGTCTAGACCAAGTTGACCTATTGGACTTGCCAAAGCCGCAGACTTTTCTAAATAGGGCGAGATAACGAAAGGATCGGCACTCGCTCGTACAACTAATGCTGTGAGCCGCTCGAGTGGGACAGCGTCATAGCCAGTGAAATACCGTAAATCTGGACCTGGAGAAATAAATATTGCTTCTATGCCTTGGGACTGAATTTCTCTTTGCAGAAGGGCTAGCCTTTGGCTGTATTTGCTCATAGTCCAAACTTAATACGGGTGAACTTAACTGTTTACAATACTTCGATTTTAGGAGGTCGTGTGTCACTAGTTGTCGTGGATTTGGCCACAATCTATTACCGTGCCTTTTACTCCCTTCCTGACACATTAGTCGCGCCGAACGGCCTACCTGTAAATGCGGTGCGTGGAACCCTTGACGCATTAATGCATTTTGCAAAGCAATATAAACCAGACAATTTGATTACCTGTTGGGACTTCGACTGGCGTCCTGACTGGCGTGTTGAGCTGATTGATAGTTATAAAACCGCACGTGTTGCTGCTGACGATGAAGAACAGATGCCTGATTCCCTTGGTGATCAAGTTGATTTGATTTGGGAAATACTCAATGAATTGGAAATACCGGCTGTTGGGTTGGATGGGTACGAATCAGATGACTTGGTGGCTCACTTTGCACGTATTGGCCCAGCTCCAACCTTCGTGGTCAGTGGAGATCGCGACCTTTTTCAGCTTATAGATGAAGATCAAGGCTGTTCGGTTTTATATATCGGAACCGGAATCGCTAAACACACTGTTGCAGACAATGAATACATACATCAAAGGTTTGGAATCCATCCGAGTCAGTATGTTGATTACAGTGTTATGCGCGGTGATGCTTCCGACGGTTTACCCGGAGTGAAAGGTATTGGCGAAAAAACGGCGAGCGCACTACTGAACGAATTTGGTGACATGAAGACAATACTTACTGCAGCAAAGGCAGGACATGCTTCTATTAAACCTAGAATTGCAACTTCCCTGCTCGACCACGCGGAATACATAAAGTCCGCTGACAAGGTAGTTCGACTAAATCGCAAATTGAAAATCGCAACACCCACTATAAATTGGGCAAGCCTTGGACACAGCAAGACCCTGGACGAATTAGGATTAGAAAAATATAACGTTCTATGGCAAAAAACTGCAAAAAAAATGTTGAGTTAATCTTCAAGTTCTGAAGCCGAAACAATACCGCGACGTAAAAGGGCCACTGATTCAAGCGCGGTCTTTCGAACCTCGTGATTAGCGACATGTGAGATTTGTTCAAGCACATCGATAATTCTTCGAGTGGTGCGGACAAAATCTCCGGCTGATATCTCCGAACGCCGTAACACCTGCAGAAGATTGTTGCCGTTTGCCCAGTTGTAAATTAGTGGTGCAAATCCAGGATCAGGTTTGGAGATCGAATTTAATTTGTGCGCTACTTCAACGGCTCGTAATGTTTGGAATAGTTTCGATACTTCACTGATGACTCGCACAACATTTGGATTGTTCATCCTCAGAGTTTCAGAATCATCCCTTCTGCTTTCATAAACGAATGCTGAAACAACAGCCGCAAATTCTGATGGATTTAGCCCTGCAAACAATTCTGCATGAAGCGCTTCGCTGATCAATAATGTGGATTCAGCGTGGATTCCTTTCAATTGTTTTCCAATTTCGGTAGTTTCTAAGTTGGGTCTTATCCCGTTCAGGTACCCAAGCTCTAGTAGCACATCACAAACATTTGCGAAGTCTCTTGCAATGATGTTGCTCCGTCTCTTCAATTGATCTTCTAGAGAATTTGTGTCTCGAATTAGCCTGAAATACCTTTCAGCCCATCTTGCATGCTCCTCACGGTCAGAGCAGCCGTGGCAGGGATGGTTGCGCATTTCAAGTTTTAAAGTTTGGATTGCAATTTCAACCTCAGCATCGATGGATTTATGTTTCGGCTGTTTTGATGGTCCAATTGAGATTTTCCGCAACTTTTGGAGAAGATCATTTTTTGCACCTGCAGAACGAGCGTGAAAATTTGCCGATAACTTTATATTTCCAACTTTTTCTATTTCACCGACAAAGTCATTTCTGCGCATTCTTCGGACCTCTTTTGCAAGGTTCATTGTGACAATCCGCGGCTCGAAATCTTCTCCAGACAAATTTTCTATCACAACTACTGGACCAGTCCGTCTCCCATGTTGCGCCATTATTACGTCTCCTGGCTTCAACTCCCGAAGTGATTTTTCGATGTTTTCACTTAACAAGAATCTATTGTTTCGAACATTGCCCTTTTCAATTTCAGAAATTTGGTTTCGGAAACCTGAATACTCCAGGAAATCTCCTAAGTGACAAGTCATAGCTTCTGCATAGCCTGCTAGAGCTTGCTCGTTCTTACGTTTTTGCGTGAGAAGTCCGGATGAACCTTGGTCTGATTGGAATTGGGCAAATGATTCATTCAAAAGTCCTTCTGTTCTTTCGAATCCAAGTGCATCGATAACGTTAACTGCCATGTTGTAGCCTGGTCGAAATGAAGACTTCAAAGGATATGTGCGAGTGCTTGCTAAACCACCAAGTGCAAGGGGGTCAAAATTCTCGTGCCATAAAACGATTGAATTTCCCTCATCATCAATTCCTCTTCGACCAGCACGTCCCGTTAATTGCGTGTATTCGCCTGCAGACAGGGCAACATGTGATTCTCCATTCCACTTCGAAAGCTTCTCAATCACAACAGATCGAGCGGGCATGTTTATTCCGAGAGCCAAGGTTTCTGTTGCAAATACCAATTTGATCAAACCTTGTTGAAACAATTCTTCAATAATTTCTTTGAATCTTGGAATCAGACCCGCATGGTGTGCAGCCACCCCGCGACCAAGGGCTTCTGCCCAATTTGCGAAATTCAAGGCGGCTAAATCATCATTAGGTAGATCGGCAGTCCGGACGGTAACTAATCGTAAAATCTCAGCGCGTTCTGCCTGCGAAGTTAATTTGACATTTGCATTTAAACAGTGTTCAACAGCCTGGTCGCAGCCTTTTCGACTGAAAATGAACCATATCGCAGGGAGCATTCGCGACTGGTCTAATTCACTTATCAATCTTTCCTTGTATGGAGTGTGACGGGAATACCTTTGTCTTCCTCTCACTCCTTTAACTTGCCTTTGGTCATCTCTGAAAAGGTTAATGAGAGCCGGATTTATGCGATTGCCAGTTTCGTCGACGAATAAATCATGTATTTCTCGATCTGCAGCCACCCATTGCCATAGTGGTACTGGCCGGTGTTCCTCGAGAATGACAGATGTTTCTCCGCGCACACTTGTTAGCCATGCGCCAAACTCTTCAATGTTGCTGACCGTTGCACTCAGTGCAGTGATTTGCACACTCATTGGCAGATGCAGAATTACTTCTTCCCAAACAGCACCTCTATTCCTATCAGCGAGATAATGAACTTCATCCATAATTACGTGCGAAAGACCCTGCAACGTTGATGAAGCGACATAGAGCATGTTGCGAAGTACTTCAGTAGTCATTACGACAATTGGCGCTTCGCCATTGATACTGACATCTCCTGTCAACAAGCCAACAGATTTTTCGCCATAAATATCAATAAGTTCATGGAACTTCTGATTTGATAATGCTTTGATTGGTGTGGTGTAGAAAGCCTTCGCATTTTGTTTGCGTGCAAGGAAAATTGCAAATTCACCTACAACCGTTTTGCCCGAACCCGTTGGGGCAGCTACGAGGACGCTATTGCCAGATTCCAGCGCACGACAGGCGTCAATTTGGAAATGATCTAAAGGAAAATCTTTAGTCTCCTTGAACTCATTGATTAACATTTTGTTCTCAATATGTCTACGCCTTGCTGCCTCGTATTTCTCGCTATGGCTAGACATTTAAACTCTTTTTTTGATTGCGTTTTTTACGACGAAAATCATTTATGCTTGCGATTAGCCAAGCGAAGAAAATCAATACCAGAATTGGCAGTGCAACTAGAGACATGTTTAGGGGGTCTCCGGTTGGCGTAGCAACGGCTGCGAATACCAATGTAGCCATGATGATCATTCGCCACCAACTGCGAATTTGCGCAGCAGAAAGGGCCCCTGCAAAATTCATTAAGACAAGCGCGAACGGAATCAGCGCACCTATTACGAAAACTAAAACCATTTTAAAGAAAAAATCAAAATATCTATCCACCGCGATCAAGTTCGATACGTTGTCTGGTGTGAAACCGATTAGAACTTGCAAACTCACAGGCATGACGTAATAGGCGAACCAAGCTCCAACCGCGACTAACGGCGTTGCGATTGATGCGAACAGAAGCGCCCATTTCTTTTCGTGCTTGTGTAAACCCGGGGTTATAAAACGCCAACTCTGAAAAAGCCAGATAGGCGCGGAAATAACGATTGCAGATACGAGTGATACCTGAATCTGCAAAGTAAACGGGTCTACTACTCCACCCAAGGTCAAGGATGCATGGGCAGAATTTTGTGAGACGACTTCATCAAAAGGTTGACGTAAGAAATGAAATATTTCACTGTAATAAATCCAGGCAGGAATGACGGCTAATCCCACAGCAACTACAGAGATGACAATACGTCGACGCAATTCTGCCAAATGTGCTATCAGAGGCATCGCAGCTTTTGGGTTTTTACCCATAAAATTTCAGCGCCTAAGCGGAAGGATTTGAATCGTCTGAGTCGTCTTTACGCTTAACTTCATTCTTAAAAATGCGTAGTGACTTTCCGACACCTTGAGCAAGATCAGGAAGTTTTTTGCCGCCAAAAAGCAACAGACCAATAAGAATTATGATCCAAATCTCTGAACCGCCAGGTAAAACCAAACCCAGTAATCCGTTAACCATTAAACCTCCATTGTAGACACGCGAAGCCTACTTCCCTTTGCCACTTCGGGGGTATGCAGACTGAGCGGTTTTAACGAAATTATCAACTTGTGAGCCGATATCGTCGGGTTTAAGAACTTCAATCGTACAGCCGCTCGCAAGAACTTGCCTGGCTAGCCAAATTGGCTCTGCAATTTTGATGACCGCCTTGACCAAGTGTTCATTTATGTTCTTGCGTTTGACTACAACGAAATTCTCTAACAGATGAACAGACTTCATCGGCAATTGAATTTCAACTTCAAAAGTCTTCATCGGCTCAAAGGATTTTGATTCGAAATCGATCTTGTCGGACTCAATACAAACCGTATCCACGTTGGCTAATCGAAATGAGCGCCAACCTCTTCCATGTTCGAACGCATCTACGATCGAAGTCTGATTAACTGTGTAGATTCGCAGAGGAGAAACTTTGCGCCGAACTACATCATCTCTAGCGTTGTTCCAATAATCGAAGGAAACTTGATTTCCCTGGTTTATCGCAAGCGCGATTTTTTCGAATATCTCACCTTCTTGCAACTCTTCTGCAATCACATTGACGCCAGACGAGATTGGAATGGCTTTTGAAATGCGCTCTTTGACGGCATCAATCTCATTACGATCAAATCCACTTAGTTCACTAGGTAAATTTGCAAGGGATTCGAGTCCGAGCAAAAGACATGCAGCTTCTGTTGAGTCAAATCTGAAAGGTCGATCCAGACCTAATTGGTCTCGCACGAATATTCTGCCGTTTGTGTAATCAACATCAAATTGCTCATCAGGAAATTGGCCAATACCTGTCACAGTTAGAGTCATTACATCTTGCAACATTTGTTCTACAGATATTTGGAAGTGGTCTGCCACTTCCTGATGCGTGATCCCTTGGTTTTTGACTAGCCATGGAATCATGGTTAGTAGGCGCTCGAATCTATTCATTTGTGCCCCAAACAAGATTCGAAACAAGATTCGAAACTTCAGTTGGCGCGAGCACTACGACTCCAGGCGCATCCGCTGCGAGTCGAGGGATTTGTTCAGTTGGTTGTTTCAAGGTTATCTGAATCTCTTTGGCTGACGAATCTTGATCAGGTTCGCCCGCCAAGTCTCGCCAGAACTCACCTTTACCATCAGCAACTCTTAAGGTGACAACATAATTTAATTCATCACGATTTGTCGGATCTAGAAGCTCATCAAGATTTACAACTTCTGGCTCGAAGGAATTTGATTCACCACTGATTGTGAAACCTCCGAATACGCGAAATAGGTTAAAAACCCGCACAGCGTTTCGAATACGATCTTTGCCATAGATAAACCAAGAACCATTGCGTACTGCGACTCCCCATATTTCAAGTTCACGCTTTGTGGTGTCCTCTTGACCAGGCTTGCGGTATTGGAATTTGAGAATTCTCTTTTCAGATAGAGCGGCGAAAACTGATTCGAGGTCTAAAGGAATAGCGAAGTTTGCAATTTTTTCATTATTCGTAGCGGATATTCCAATTGTTTCAAGTTTGGTTTGTAAGAGCACAGCATCTGCATGTTGGGAGGTGTTTTCCCATGCAAGGGTTGCAGCTCGCAGAATCTGCTGCTCTTTTGCCGTGAAATCCATTGGGGCAAGGGTTGCAGCGCTTAGTGAGATTTTGTATCGATATTCTTCATCATCGGTGGGTTCAGATAGAACAATATTGTTTACAGCCAATATTCTTTTGTCGCGTTCAAACATTCGTTCCATGGCTGCAGCATTGTCCGAATATCCCGGAACTCTTTTTGCGATCTCGGATTTTGTGAAACCAAATCTGCTACTCGTAAGCAGCATCACAAGATTAATCAACCTCTCAGTGACCTGATCATCACCTAGAGGTGGAAACTCTTCGTAGGTTTCGGTTTCTGACATTAAACAACCTGTAGCAAATCAATCACAAATATGAGAGTTTGACCTGCAAGACGATGTCCACCTGAAGTTCCATAAGCGGTTGCAGGGGGACAAATCAATTCGCGACGCCCACCTACTTTCATACCGGGAATGCCATCTTGCCATGCTGCAATTAGACCGTTCAAAGGAAAAGTTGCTGGTGCACCTCGATCCCAAGAAGCATCAAATTGCTCACCAGTTTCATAGTTCACCCCAACATAATGAACTGTCACTTCACCGCCTGCGACAGCTTCTGGACCATCGCCAACTTGGATGTCATTAATCACCAATTGAGTTGGTGCTGGTTCTGGATGAAAATCTATTTCTGGTTTTTGCATGATTTACTCTTTCGCTTTCTCAAATTCTATTCTTTGGTATAAAAAATTTAGTCTATTTGCGGAGGTTTCCAGTCATCACCATAGGCGCCGTGTGCAGGTTTGGATCTTCTGACTAGTGGCTTATGCCCATCTGCCATTCGTCTTGTGGTCAACAAAAAACCTGTATGTCCAACCATGCGGTGTTCTGGACGAACTGACAAACCTTCTAAATGCCATCCCCGTGTGAGCAATTCGTAGGCTCGAACCGGAGTCCAAGTATCCAGAATTTTCAATGTTTCTGCGGTTCGGGACATCTGTGTTGTTGTAGCAACATAAATGCAAAGCACGCCACCGGGCTTGAGTAATGAATAGGCAGTCTTGAGACACTCCCAAGGAGCTAACATGTCTAAGACCATTCGATCAACTTTGCCGTGCAAATCATCTGCAAGGTGTTCTTGCTGCAAATCCCCTACCCGTATTTGCCAGTTTTCAGGAGTTTGACCCATAAAAGCTGTTACATTTTTTTGCGCAGTAAGAGCAAAATCGTCTCGTCGTTCGAATGAATAAAGAAAACCCTTATCGCCAATTGCGCGAAGTAAGTAACTACTTAAGCCACCGCTTCCAACTCCAGCTTCAACAACTACGGCGCCAGGAAAAATATCTGCCTCGACGATGATAGATGCAGAATCGCGAGGATAAATTACGGCAGCGCCACGCGGCATTGAAAGAATATGATCGAGAAGCAGTGGACGCATCGCCATGTACTGGCTTCCAGATGTTGCTGTAACTACTGAACCTTCATCCAATCCAATTATTTCGTCGTGCGAGATGACACCTTTGTGCGTATGAAAACTTCCACCAGTTTTTAAAACTATGGTTGATTTGTTGCCTTTAGCATCTGAAAGTTGCACACGATCATCGGGTTTAAAAGTTGTCATAGTCCAAGCCTCGCTGCTATATCCGATCTATGTAAGACGCCAAAGATTGCTCCATCTTCATCTACTACCACCCATTGACCATGAAGGAAACTAGGATCGATTTTGTTGTTGTGAGCAATGTTCTCGTTGTAATTGATCCAGTCTTCACGATTGGTTCTAGTTGCATATTGAGTGACAGGTTTACTTGTGTCGAAATCTTGGGAATCTTCAAGAAACTTCTCATGGACAATGCCCATAACCTCGCCCTGTTTGGTGATCAAAATACTTCCTGCTGATGAGTTCTTCATCAAACCAAGAGCTTCACCTAAAGAGAGCGACTCATCTACCGCTACTGCCCTACGCGCGATTTCTCTAACCGTGAGATTATGGAATGCCTCAAAGTCTGGAACTGCAATATGTGTTACCTTTGACATGCGAACTGTGAGTCTTGCAGATGTGAAAAGCCAAACTCCAATCATCGCACTGAAGAATATATCCAACTCTGTAACTTCCCAATTGAGGAAATATTGATATAAAAATGGAGATGATATCCAGAGGGCAGCAACAAAATATCCACCATATCCTGCAACTAATTGGCCTTTTTCGGGTTTACCAGTAATTTTCCAAACTAAACTAGAAAGCACTCCTCCGCCGTCTAGTGGAACGCCAGGTAAGAGATTCACCAAGGTGATTGCGATACTCGACCACAGTAACCAAGAAAAAAGACTAACAACCAACCCATTTGAATTCTTATAAATCACGAATGCGAATACAGAAACAAAAAAAGTGAAAAGCGGTCCAGCGATTGCGGTTATAAATTGGTCTCCAGGAGTGCGATATTTACCGAGGAAAGACGTGTGACCACCAAAAAGGTGTAGAAAAATTCCTTGGACTTCGTATTTTCTGTTTTTGGCAGCTAGTACGTGTCCCAATTCGTGAATAAATATAGTGGCATAAATTGCTAAAGCATGTGCCAGTGCTAATAGAAAAACATATATTGTGACGGTATTTTGTGCAAGTAGCGTCATAGAAGTTGGAAGTGCAAAATAGGCAATTAACAAAACCCCAATCCAACCGCTTGTTGGAATAAAAACATCAATATTTAAAAATTTAAAGCGAACTGGATTATTGCGCATTGAAGTAAGCCGCATCTGGATGGTGGAAGACGATTGCAGATGTTGATTGTTCCGGATGTAATTGCAATTCCTCAGACACTTCAACACCGATTCGAGTTGCCCCTAGTAGTTCAACCAAATCAGTTTGATGCTCAAGATCGGGACAAGCTGGGTAGCCAAATGAGAAACGTTCACCTTGGTAGTTCTGCTTCAAAATTCCTTCGACATTAGGAGCGTCTAGTTCATTGATTTTGAGTTCTTTGCGAATTCGGGCGTGCCAATATTCAGCCAACGCTTCTGTTAAGGCGACCGACAAACCGTGCAACTCTACGTAATTTCGATAATCGTTTGCCTTGAATAGTGAATTCGCAACTTCAGAAACTTTAGATCCCATAGTTACGACATGCAAAGCCACATAATCATTTTGTCCCTCTGGCTTAACAAAGTCTGCTAGACAAAGTCTGCGATCTCTCGCTTGCCGTGGGAAAGTGAATACATGCTCTTTATCCGTTTTGGGATCCTGTAAGTAAATACTGTTACCACGGCTGAAAGCTTTGAAGTAACCATATACAACCGCTGGTTCTAGAATTTGCTCACTTGCAATTCGATCCAGCCAGTATCGAAGGCGAGGTCGTCCTTCAGTTTCAACTAACTCTTCGTAAGAAGCTCCATCTTCTGCCCGAGACGGCTTTAAACCCCATTGACCTAAAAAGAGCGAACGCTCGTCAAGATATCCGACAACTTCTGCAAGACTGAAACCTTTGACGACTTTAGAACCAAAAAATGGTGCGACAGGAATGGAATTGTCACTTCTGATTTCGGACCTATTTTCATCAACAACATCTCCCAGAGAAGATTCAACTTTTGTGACCCTACGTTTCTTTAGCTCCGGAAGGGATGCACCCTCTACCCCGCGTTTAATGTCCATTAATGCGTCCATCAAACGTAATCCTTCGAATGCGTCCTTTGCGTAACGAACTTCCCCTTTATAAAGCTCATGCAAATCGTCTTCAACATAAGTTCGAGTAAGTGCGGCTCCGCCGAGAATAACTGGGAAGTTCTGTGCTAAATCCCGTGAGTTCAATTCCTCAAGATTTTCTTTCATGATGACCGTTGATTTAACAAGGAGTCCAGACATCCCAATTACATCTGCATTATGTTCGATAGCACTTTCAATAATTGTATTTACAGGTTGTTTGATGCCTATATTTATAACGTTGTATCCATTATTGGTCAGGATAATGTCAACAAGGTTCTTGCCGATGTCGTGAACATCTCCTTTAACAGTAGCCAAAACCATAGTTCCTTTTCCGGCTTCATTAGATTTTTCCATATGCGGTTCGAGAATGGAAACCGCATATTTCATAATTTCAGCACTTTGCAGGACGAATGGAAGTTGCATCGTGCCTTGCCCAAAACGTTCACCAACTGTCTTCATTCCAGCTAGCAGATCTTCATTAACGATTTCCAAAGCAGATTTTTCGGAGAGCGCTAACGCTATGTCTGCTTCTAACCCTTCTTTTTCACCATCAATTATTCGCTGGCTCAGTCTTTCGAATAATGGCAATGCAAGTAATTCTTGTAAACGATTCTTTGAACTGCTTTGCGCGTCGACATTTTCGAAGAGTTGCATAAAGTTGGCGAGCGGATCAAATATGCAAATGTTGTTTTCGAACACGCGTTTGTCATAAATCAATGCCATAGCGGCATCAATTTGTTCTTGTGGTATTCGACTCAATGGCAAGATTTTTGAAGGGTGAACAATTGCAGAGGTCAGACCTTTAGCAACAGCTTCAGACAAAAACACACTGTTTAGAACTTGGCGAGCCGCTGCATTTAGTCCAAATGAAACGTTAGACAAACCTAAAACTGTTTGAATTCCTTTATATTTATTCGAGATTGCCTGTATGGCATCTAGTGTTTCGAGTCCGTCTCGCCTAGTTTCTTCTTGTCCAGTAACAATTGGGAAAGTTAATGTGTCTACCATTATGTCCGAAATTGCTATTTGCCAATTTTCGGATAAATCTCTAATCAGTCGATCTGCAACCCTTACTTTATGTTCGCAAGTCCTTGCCATGCCTGACTCGTCAATTGTTAGCGCAACAACTGCTGCCCCATGCTCTTTGACTAGTTGCATTGTCCGTTGAAATCTAGAAGTAGGCCCATCTCCGTCTTCATAATTGACACTATTTACAACCGCACGACCTCCAAGATTTTCGAGCCCTGCTTGTAAAACATTTGGCTCAGTCGAATCAAGCATGATAGGTAAAGTGCTCGATGTTGCGAATAAGGCCGACAATGCTTTCATATCAGCAACACCGTCTCGTCCTACATAATCGATGTTCAAATCAAGGACGTTTGCGCCTTCGCGAATCTGTTCTTTCGCAATGTCTACACATTTCTCAAAATTGTTCTCCAGCAAGGCCTCACGAAAAGCCTTCGAACCCGTCGCATTTGTACGCTCACCTACAGCCAAATACGAATTTTCTTGCTTGAACGGTACTGAAACATATAAAGAAGAAACGCTAGGTTCAATATATGGATTGCGATTTGATATTGGATAACCATGAAGCTTTTCGACTACTGCTTTTAGATGTTCTGGCGTAGTTCCACAGCAACCACCTATAAGTGAAAGACCGTAATCGTCAACAAAATTTTTATGCGCTTCAGCAAGTTCAATAGGACCCAATGGATAGTAAGCACCATCGCTTGTGAGAATCGGTAAACCTGCATTAGGCATTGCAGAAATATCTATAGGTGAATTTTGAGATAGATATCGAAGGTGTTCACTCATTTCGACTGGTCCGGTTGCACAGTTCAGGCCGATAATTTCAATACCTAAAGGAGCTAATGCCGTGAGGGCCGCGCCTATCTCAGAACCCAACAGCATTGTGCCGGTGGTCTCCACGGTGACTTGAGCCCAAACAGGTACATCGATTCCGAGTTCCTTCTTGGCGCGCATTGCACCTATGACTGCGGACTTAGTTTGGAGCAAGTCCTGACTTGTTTCGATTAACAAGGCATCTGCTCCGCCGTCAATTAAACCGCGAGCTTGCTCGGCGAAGGTATCTCGCAAATTTGCGAAGGTTGTGTGTCCGAGCGAAGGAAGTTTTGTCCCAGGTCCCATAGATCCAATTACAAATCGTGGGTGATCCTTAGTGCTAAACGAATTGGCAGTCTCTCTTGCAATTCGTGCGGCTGCTAGGTTGTATTCGTAAATTCGCTCGGGAATTGCGTATTCCAAAAGGTTGGCCCAATTTGCGCCGAACGTATTGGTTTCCACGCAATCTACGCCCACCTCAAGATATGCGCTATGGACGCTTGCGACAATGTCTGGCCGGCTGATATTTAGAACTTCATTACAGCCTTCAAGCCCCTGGAAGTCCTCTAAGCTCGGGTTGGCGGCTTGAAGCATGGTGCCCATGGCTCCATCCGCAATAAGAACACGCTCAGAAAGGGCTTTTCGCAGGTCAAATCGTGTTTCACGCATAGTGGTGAGTTTACTTGGCTAAGGTAGCCATAGGTTCGCCCGAAAGGATTGCAGTGGAAAACACAACCTTTATCCCGCTGAAAAGCCCAGTCCTGCTGGTCGCTTTTGAAGGCTGGAATGATGCTGGAAATTCAGCCAGTGCTGCACTAGACCATCTGACAGATGTTTGGGATGCAACTTTACTTCGAGAAATAGATCCTGAGCTTTACTACGATTTTCAAGTAAACCGTCCGTTCATCACAACTTTGGAAAACGGCGACAGATTCATTGAATGGCCTTCGACCACAGTTCATATTGCCAGAATGGCTAAAGGTGAACACGATGTGGTTCTGATTCGGGGAATAGAACCTAATTTACGTTGGCGGAGCTATGCCACTGAAGTTTTGGAAATTGCCAAACAACTTGGAGTCACTAAATTAATCGGCATCGGTGCATTGCTTAGCGAAATTTCGCATAATCGTCCAATTCCAGTTATTGCTACTTCAAACAGTGAATTCTTCCTTGAAGACAAAGATTTCACAGAATCGGATTACTCTGGACCTACAGGAATTATTGGCGTCATCGTTGACACTTTCATGCGGAGCGGTATTCCTGCAGCATCACTATGGGCTCAAGTACCCCACTATGTAGCGGGTACCAATTGCCCAAAGGCTACATTGGCCTTGCTTTCTTCAATTGAGGAATTACTTGATGTTGCAGTCGAGCTAGAAGATCTAACCGAAGCTGCAGCTGAGTGGGAAAAAGAGGTTGACGCGCTTGCTGCAGACGATGAGGAATTAGCTACCTACATTGCGCAATTAGAAGATACTCAAGAGCCTTCTCAGGAAACAGATTCCATCGCAGATGAATTTGAACGCTATCTGCGCCGTCGACATCAATAAGCGCGAATCTTCTGCACTAGGTTTGCAGTTGCAGGATCTAGATCAGTGACATCTCCATCTTGCAAGGCAGGGCTAATGGAGTTCGCTACAACTTTTCCAAGTTCCACACCCCACTGATCAAAAGAGCCAAGATTCCAAAGCAATCCTTGAACTAAAGTGAGATGTTCATAAAGAGCTACTAGTTGACCTAACACACCTGGAGTTAATTTCGGGTAAATAATGATGGTCGATGGCCGATTACCTGGCATAACTTTGTGGGGAATTAATTCTGTAGCAGTACCTTCTTTAGCGATTTGCTCGGCAGATTTTCCAAACGCCAAAACACTAGATTGCGCTAGAACATTTGCTAGAAGTAATTGATGATGGTTTCCAATGTCGATTATAGGTTTTGCACCGAAAATGAAGTCAACTGGAACAATAGATGTTCCTTGATGCAGCATTTGATGGAAAGAATGTTGACCATTTGTCCCAGGCTCGCCCCAATAAATAGGGCTAGTGTCGTATGAAACAGGTTTACCTTCGATAGTTACAGACTTACCATTGCTTTCCATAAGTAACTGTTGCAAATAGGCGGGAAATCTTTTCAAATAATTGTCGTACGGAAGTACCGCGTGGGATTGTGCATTGAAGAAATTGCGGTACCAGACTGTTAAAAGCGCCATGGTTACGACAGCATTTTGTTCGATTTCAGTTGTGCGGAAATATTCGTCCATTGCATTGAAACCATTCAACATTTCATCGAATGCGTCTGGACCGATTGCAATCATGGTTGAAAGGCCAATTGCGCTCTCCATGCTGAATCTGCCGCCAACCCAATCCCAAAACCCGAAAGTGCGTTCTGCACTAATACCGAATTCTTCAACTAACTTTGCGTTGGTGCTGAGCGCAACAAAATGATTGTTTGGCAAAAAGTCGGAACCAAGTTGATTCTCTAACCAATTCTTTGCAGTTTGCGCGTTTGTCATTGTCTCACTCGTAGTGAAGGTCTTACTTGCCACTATAAATAAAGTGGCTGCTGGCTCTACTTTGAGTAAAACTTCTGCTATGTCTGAACCATCTACATTTGAAACAAAATGGAAATCTAAATCTTTTGCAACGTAGTGCTTTAATGACTCAAACGCCATCACGGGACCTAAATCTGAGCCACCGATGCCGATATTGACAATGTGTTTAATTGGTTTCTGATTCGCTCCAGTGATCTTGCCATTTCGTAAATCATGTGCAAAATGCCGCATCCGATCTAGAACTTCGTGAATTTGAGGGATCACATCTTCCCCATCAACCAAAAGGATTGCACTTTTTGGTTTACGCAATGCGGTGTGAAGAACTGCGCGATTTTCGGTGACATTGATTCGTTCTCCGTTGAACATCCGTTCAATACCCTTAGAAACTCCACGCTCTTTCGCAAATTCCTTGAGTGTGTTCAAAGCTTCGTCATCAATAATATGTTTTGAAAAATCAAAGTACAGGTCGCAGGCCTGCATGGAATATTGTTCGCTGCGTTCCGGATTGATTGCAAAAAGCTCTGCAATTGAAGTTTGTTTCAATCGCTGTGATTGTTCTTCGATATCTTTCCAACTCATTTTTCTCCTAAAGCGCTATTCCAAGAATGCTATCTAACACACGGCTGACTAAACCAGCACCGCCAGTTGTTGTACCTACACCTGCCAATGACTCACTCGCCCACTCATCGATTGCTCCAATTGCAGATGGTGTGTCCAAATCATTAGTTAGTGCCGCTCTAATTTTGCTTATCAATTCTTCAGGTTGGGCTGTAACCTCTAGTGCCAAAGCGCTACGCCAAGTATTGAGCCTCTGAATTGCCATCTCGAGTAGTTCATCAGACCAGTGCCACTCGTCCGCATAATGATTGGTCAAAATTGTGAGGCGAATTGCCATCGGGTCGACTCCCGCTGCGACCAAATCGCTTACAAATACCAAGTTGCCTAAGGATTTGCTCATTTTTTGTCCCTGGTAATAAACCATTCCAGCGTATAGATAAGCCTTCGCAAGGTCTGTGTGTAACCAAGATTCACATTGAGACTGACACATATCATGATGTGGGAAAATTAAATCACTTCCGCCGGCTTTGACCGTCAATGGCAACGCAGCATACCTCTTAGCAATGGCTACACATTCGATATGCCAGCCGGGTCTTCCTCTACCTAAGTCTGATTCGAAGCCGTCATCACCTAAAGCTTGTTTCCACAAAAGCGGATCCAACAAATTACGTTTTCCTTGGCGGTCGGGATCTCCGCCACGTGCAGCAAATAAATGTTTCATTTCATCGGCATTGAAATGCGAGACATATCCGAGCTTGTCTGATTTGGAAATATCAAAATACACATCGTTTTCAAGATAATAAGCAACATCTAGTTGGATCATTTCTTGAACTGCACTGACGATATAGTCGAATTCTTCAGTGATTGTTGCGTAGTGATCTGGCGGCAAGACTCGTAAAGCAACCATGTCGTCGGCATACCTTGTCATTTCGCGTGAAGCGATTTCCTGCCAGGAAATACCAATTTTTGCAGCTCGTTCGAAAAGTGGGTCATCGATATCTGTCACGTTTTGAACATGTAGAACACTTATTCCGCAATCTAGCCAGAATCTTTTGAGCAAATCGAAATTCACATAAGTGGCTGCGTGGCCCATGTGAGTCGAGTCGTAGGGAGTAATTCCACAAACATAGATTGATGCGTGATTTCCAATCACTGGATTGAAAAATTTGTTGGTTGCTACGTCATGCAGAACTGGAGCGCTTCCATTACCAGTGATCTGCGGCCTTTCAACCGTACTCCAGGTTTTCACGCACTAATACCTATGATTCCAGAAGCGGCAAGAGCTAACAAAACTAAGCCGAGCGCGATTCGGTAATAACCAAAAACGCTAAAAGTGTATTTGGATAGGAAACGCATCAATCCCGCTATCACGATAAGACCGACTGTGAAAGAAACAAAAGTGGCAACTGCGATTTGCATCCAAGTAAATTTTATGTCAGCGACAACATTTTCCGACAGAGCCGAATTCAATTCATAAAGTCCAGATGCGAAAACTGCAGGAACGGCTAACAAAAATGCGTATCTAGTCGCGATTTTTCGTTCAAGTCCAATGGCGATACCTGCCGAAATTGTGGCACCTGAACGTGAAACGCCTGGGATAAGTGCGAGCATTTGTCCAATTCCCATAAACAACCCAGCACCGATTGTCATGTTGCTTCTTCGCGGGAAAGCAAAGCGTTCAACAAAAATCAAGACAAGTCCGAAAACGATCAAGGCAGTAGCTACAACCCACACAGTGCGCACATCGTTTTCGATGAAATCTTTCAAAATGTAACCCGCAACTCCTATTGGCATACTTCCAAGAACTAAGGCCCATGCCAGAGATGCTTCGTGGGTTTGGCGTACAGCTTTATTGCCAATCGATTTCACGAATGTCATCAATAAATGTGATATGTCTCGCCAAAAATAAATCAGAACAGCCGCTTCTGTACCTAACTGAATAACAGCGGTGAAGGCCGCACCAGGGTCACCCCAGCCAAAAATTTCGGATAGTAGAAAAATATGGGCGGTGGAAGAGATTGGAAGGAATTCGGTTAGACCTTGTACAACTCCAAGGAAAACTGCGATAAGCCATTCGGTCACTTGGCAAATCTACTCAATCAAACGCTGCCTACCTAACATTCTGCTCCTACTTGCCTAGGCTGTGACTGTGAAATCGAGAGTCATCCCAGTATGCGGTCTAGAAATAAGTGAAATCGGCCTTGGCACAATGACTTGGGGTCGTGATACAGATGAATACGAGGCACGTGAACAGTTCGATTTATTCATCCAAAGTGGTGGAAACTATATTGACACCGCTGATGTCTATAGCGATGGAGTTGCTGAACAGCTATTAGGGCAATTTATCGCAAATAATGACCTAGTAGAACGTGAGAATCTTGTAATTGCCACAAAGGGTGGTCGAATAAGAAATGTGGATCGCAACGTAAACAACTCACACGCATACTTGAGTGGCGCACTGGATAAATCATTGCGACGTCTTGCTCTTGATTACGTTGATATCTATTTTCTACATGCCTTCGACAAACTAACTCCGCTTGAAGCAATTGCTGAAAGCATTTCATTACTTCTTGATTCTGATAAAGCAAAATATGTAGCCGTTTCAAATTTCGATTCATGGCAAATTACATATTTAGCAAATCAAATTGGTAGCACACGTTTTATTGGAACTCAAAATGAATATTCGTTGATAAAACGAAGTCCGGAAATTGAAATGTTTGACGCTCTCTCATTTTTAAACCTAGGTTTCTTCGCTTGGTCACCTCTTGGTCGAGGTGTATTGACAGGTAAATACAGAAATAGCATCCCAGCAGATAGTCGTGCTGCCTCTCCGCATTTGGGTCAGTTTGTTAGAAGTATGTTGACAGAAGCAAACCAAAAAACAGTTGAAGCTCTGACTACTGCCGCTAGTGGTTTAGGCTGCACAGCGTTGGAGCTCGCACTTTTGTGGGTTTTGCAAAACCAAAATGTGACGAGTGCGATTACTGGAGCGAGAAATGCTGCCCAATTGCGCACGATTTTGCATGCGCTTAATTCTGAACTGCCAACTCAAATATATGAAGTGCTGCAAGAAGTATCAGCTAGATAGTTAGGCAAAACTCACGCTTGCTTCAAGAAGCGATCCATAACTCTTGCGCCAAAGCGCAAAGCATCGACTGGTACACGTTCATCAACCCCATGGAATAGAGCAGCAAAATCAAGCGAAGGTGGAAGTTGTAGCGGAATAAATCCATAACAACGTATGTCTAACCTTGCAAAAGCCTTTGCATCTGTTCCACCGCTTAAAACATAAGGAACTGCGTGCGATTTTTCATCTTCGCTCCGTAGTGCTGCTGCCATTGCATCAACAGTTGGCCCATCAAATGGGGTTTCCATTGCGATATCGCGAATGCTGTCAGTTCGAGTTACGTTTGGTCCTAATAACGCGTCAATCTGTTCATCAAACTCTTCTTCAAACCCCGGAAGCACTCGTCCATCAACTTGCGCAGTAGCGAATTCTGGAATCACATTTACTTTGTAACCAGCATCTAGCATGGTTGGCTGTGCACTGTTTTGAAATGTTGCACCAATTAATCGTGCCATTGGGCCTAATACTTTTATGATTGCTGGAATATCAGTTGGATCTAAATCAATTTTGAATGCAGTGGATAATTCACGAACTAAAACTTCATTGGTTTTTGTTAGTCGAACAGGCCATTGATGTTGTCCAATTCGAGTTATTGTCTGCGCGAGTTCGGTCACGGCATTGTTATTGTTCAACATGGACCCATGCCCAGCTTGACCTTGGGCTGTAAGTTGCATCCATCGAATTCCCTTTTCAGCAGTTTCAATGAAGTAGAGGCGTAAATCCTTGTTGGCCTCTAAGGAGAAACCTCCAACTTCACCTACTGCTTCTGAGACATTTACGAACATATCCTTTCGATTTTCTACCAGCCAATGTGCACCATGCTTTCCGCCAGCTTCTTCGTCTGGGAGAAAAAGAAGATGAATTGTTCTTCGAGGTTTAATTCCGGCAAGTTTCCAAGCTCGTACGGTAGAAAGCAAAATCGCATTGCCATCTTTCATGTCTACAGCGCCTCTGCCCCAAACCATCTCATCGTGGATATCACCTGCAAAAGGATCGTGTTGCCATTTTCCAACTGCTGGAACTACATCAAGGTGCCCGTGGACAAGAAGCACAGGTTCATCAGGCGCTTCGCCTTCGATTACGGCAAAAACACCTTGTCGATTGCCGCTTGTGGTTGTGAACCTTTCGCACTCGATTCCGACTTCTTTCAATTTAGCCTCAACGTACTCAGCGACAGCTGCCTCACCTGGTCCGGTTCCATCTCCAAAATTTGTTGAATCTATCCGAATCAATTCCTGTGTGATTGCCACAACTTCTAAATCAATGTTTATGGTTGGTGATATTTGAGTCATGGGCTCAGTCTGCCAGCGTGGTGCTCATACGACCGGGCAATTGGTAAAGTTCGCCAGCTATTCGTCCGGGTGGCGGAATAGGCAGACGCGCTAGCTTGAGGTGCTAGTCCCCGCAAGGGGTTAGGGGTTCAAGTCCCCTCTCGGACACGTTAGAACCCGCCGTACGGCGGGTTCTATTCTTGTTCTGAGGTTACTTTAGATAGGGAGCCACAAGTGAGCAATGAGATTCTGATTAAAGCTAATGGCTTAACCAAAAAGTATGGTGATTTCATTGCAGTTAATGGCATTAATTTTGAGGTGGCCAAAGGCGAATCTTTTGGATTGCTAGGGCCAAACGGAGCTGGCAAGTCCACAACTATGCGAATGATTGCTAGCACACTCGAACGCAGTGGTGGCGAACTTGAAATATTAGGCATGGACCCAAATGCGCAAGGGCCAAAGATCCGTGCGTACCTCGGAGTTGTTCCGCAAACAGACAATCTCGATAACGAACTGAAAGTTCATGAGAATCTTTACATTTACGGAAGATACTTCGGATTGAGCCGCAGATACATTCTCAATAAAATTGAAGAGTTACTTGATTTTGCACAGCTACAAGAAAAGCGTGACTCGAAAACCGAAGCATTGAGCGGAGGTATGAAAAGGCGATTGACTATTGCTCGTGGATTAATGAATGAGCCAGAAATATTTCTACTCGATGAACCTACCACTGGATTAGATCCCCAGGCGCGACACATTCTTTGGGATCGGCTGTTTCGTTTGAAGGAGCAAGGTGTGACCCTTGTTATCACTACTCACTATATGGATGAAGCCGAACAACTTTGTGATCGAATAATTGTTATGGACAACGGCAAAATTATGGCAGAAGGTAGTCCTGCCGATTTAATCAAAAATTACAGTTCAAAAGAGGTCTTAGAAGTTCGATTTGGCTCAGACAAGAATGCCGATGTTTCAAAACAAATTGCAGAGCTCGGAGAACGAATTGAAATCTTGCCGGACAGAATATTGATCTATTCGCAAGACGGCGAGGCAGAACTTGCTAAATTGATTTCTATGGGTCTTCACCCAATAACCTCTTTGGTTCGACGAAGTTCATTAGAGGATGTATTCCTTCGTTTAACCGGGCGGAGTTTGATCGAATGATTCAGTCTCAAACTAAACGCGTTGGAGCTATCAATTTAGTTGATGTGCGCAAAGTTTCTCGCTGGGGCGCGTTCTACGTTGCCGAATATCGAATTCGGAATATGCGCAAATGGTGGTCAGCAATTTTGGCATTTGGCATTGGAAGTCCAATTCTCTACTTAACTTCGGTTGGACTCGGCATCGGCGCTTTAGTCGATGCAAACATGGGAAATGCTGGTGTAAATGGCGTTTCGTACCTGTTATTTCTCGCTCCTGCCCTGCTTGCAAGTGCAGCCATTCAAAGCGGTATGGATGAAGTAACTTTTCCTGTACTTTCAGGTTTCATCTGGGAGAAAGTTTTCTACGCGATGAATGCCACCGCTATTACCGGTAGGCAAATCGCACTCGGCGTACAAATTGCTGCATTTGTGAGAACTGCGTTCTCGGTTTTTTTGTATTGGGTAATTTTGTTGGTATTTGGTGTGGCAGATCTTTTCTCGCTATTCACATTAGTTCCAGCGGCTGTTTTTGCTGGAACTGCATTTGCCGCTTTGATGCTTTCAGTGGCCGCCTATGTGAAAGATGACGACGGCTATTTTTCGCTTATTGGTCGATTTGTAATCGCCCCCATGTTCCTTTTCTCTGGAACTTTTTACCCATTGGATCTTCTACCAACTGGCTTGCAAGTTGTTGGTTGGATATCCCCTTTGTGGCATGCAACCGAAATTGGTAGGCAACTCACCTATGGAATCGGACTATCCACGACGACAATGTTGATGCACTTCGGTTATCTCTCGATTTTATTTGTGA
>JAHEEQ010000138.1 GCA_024640585.1 Micrococcales bacterium | reverse complement strand
ATTTTTCAGGCTGCGCCGCTGGCAAATCGATTTTGTTTAGAACTGGAATGATTGTTAGATCATTTTCCATAGCAAGGTAAAGGTTCGCAAGCGTTTGCGCCTCAATACCTTGGGCAGCATCAACTAACAAAACTGCGCCTTCGCAAGCCGCGAGGGATCGCGAAACTTCGTAGGTGAAGTCCACGTGACCTGGAGTGTCAATTAGGTTGAGAACGTAATCGACACCATCGTCTGCTTTGAATGGTAGGCGCACTGCTTGGCTCTTGATAGTGATGCCACGCTCGCGTTCGATATCCATGCGATCTAGATACTGAGCTCGCATATGGCGCTCGTCCACTACCCCAGTGATTTGCAACATCCGGTCTGCCAAAGTGGACTTGCCGTGGTCGATATGGGCGATGATGCAGAAATTGCGGATGAGTTCGGGCGGGGTTGAACCGGGTGGGTTTTTAGCCACGCTTTGCCTCTTTCAATCTGCTCATGGGGTGTATTAGGGTCATAGTCTCCCATGAGTTGAGAGCGGATTGGCACACAAGTAGGCCAAACGGCTATTCTTCGCCCGCTCCAAAGTGAGCCCCTCTCGAGGGTGAAAAACGAAGGTATACCTGTGGCAAACATCAAGTCTCAGATCAAGCGCAACAAGCAAAATGAAGTTGCACGTGAGCGTAACAAGACCATCAAGTCATCAGTTCGCACCGCAATCCGCAAGGTTCGCGAAGCAGTTACAGCTGGCAACAAGGCTGAAGCAACTGAATTGGCAAAAGATGCAAAGCGCACTCTAGACACTGCAGTTTCACAAGGCGTTCTTCACAAGAACAACGCTGCAAACCGCAAGTCAGGCGTTGATTCGCTAGTTAATAGCCTTTAACAAAACTTTAATAGCCCCTAGCGATTCGCTGGGGGCTATTTTTTATTATCAACGAGTTACAGCAGCCATTTCAACGAGAACCCGTTCGAGCAGTGCCTGCCTCTGAATCGGGTCAAGCACTTCAACCGCACCAAGTTCATTTATGTGACCACCTTTAAGGGATGCATCTGCATAGGTCAGCAACAGCGCGGCATCTGCAAGTTCTGCAGGTCGCCACTTGCGTGCTTGGTCTCGAAGAGTTCTCACCTTCCAAGGCGGTACGCCTGCAAGTCGAGCAATTTCAGCTTCACTTGTTCCGGATGGTGCATTCATTACATTCAGCAAACTTCGAATTGCATTGATTGCAGTAGCTACAACCGCAGGTCCCATATTTGGGTCCCGTTCGATTCCCCATCGAAGAGCTGTGATTGCTTGCGAAACTCGCCGTTCAAAAACGTGATCAGTGATTACGTATGCCGGCACTCCAGACATACCTTCGTAATACTGCTCGACATCTTTTGCGGAAATAGTTGCAGCGTCTAAGTCTGAACTCAATTGGCTGACCGCTGCAGAGAGCATTCGCAAATCGTCGCCTACTGCACCACGAAGTGCTTTAACTGCGTCTGCATCTATTTTTCTTTTGTAGGACTTAAATTCAGTAATGATGTATTCGTCAAAAGCTTTACCTTTTGGTTTTTCAACCGTGATTACTTCGGAGCCAGACTTTTTGATTTTGTCGATGAACCCCCGACCTTTGACTAAGCCTTTTTGAACGAGCAATGCGCGAGTCTGGGTTTGGGGATCTGCGATTGCATTTAGCACGGCAGTTTGAAGTGCATCGGAGGCTTGTTCGATGTTGTCCACCACAACAAGTGGAGTCTCGCCAAAAAGACTTGGCGAGATTGCATCTACGAATTGCTCAATTGCCGTGTCTGAAGAGCCGTCAATATCGCGGCGTTCGAGATTTGGTTCAACGGTTCGAACTGCAACAAGAATACGGCGAACTTCTCGTTCGGCTAGGAATTCCTCGCCACCTGCAATCAAGACAATTGGATGCGCCACGGGGTAACTATGGCAGACCACCTAGACGCATGGACGGCTTGTTGAGAGCGCTTTCGCCCCGATTGAAATATGACCGCAATCCATGGTTGTCAGCACCTGCGAACCTGCAGTTTGATAAAGCAAAATCGTGGTTGGGTTTGGATGTCCATATGAATTCTCTTTGGCTACTGAAATCCAAGCTAAATTCGCATGCGCCCAACCTGCGAAGTCTGGACTTTGATATGCCGAGCCGTGATGTGGAACTTTTACGATGTCAACATTCGGATTTGAAATACTGCTCATCAAAATATCTTGACCTTCTACCTCAATATCGCCTGTTAGCAAAACTCGATGGTGCTTCGTGGTGATAAGTAGAACTACGGAATTGTTATTGATTAGTGAACCATTGGATTCGTCAACCACTAATGGTGAACTAGCAGGCGCTAAGACCTGCCAAGTAGCAAAATAGTTTGAAGTCTGAAAAGTGCCACTCATACCCAAACTAGCGACTTCCCTTTTCAATGGGGCAATTTCCCGCTCCACAATTTCCACACCACTGTTTGGTGCATTCAACTGCGCCGTAATCACGCGCTTTGGAGGTGCCACATCTACGAGCCCGCTTATTCCGCCGATGTGGTCTGCATGGAAATGGCTGGCTACGAACATATCGATCTGATTGATCTGGAAAGTTTCCAAACACTCTTTCATTAATTGCGACTCTGGACCTGTATCCACAACTAAAGCAGAGTGCTCGCCAGTTCGAATTAAAGTTGAATCCCCTTGCCCGATGTCGCAAACTGCAATTTCCCAATTGGATATAAACCATCTGCTTTCGAATTTTGAAATGCCTAGAAGTATCAAAGTTGCAATAAAGACTATACCCACAATTACTTTTATGTTTTTTCGAAACTTATATGCAATTGCAATCAACAACATCAATAAGAAGCCTTTAGAGCTGAAAACATTTATTGCAAATATGGAAGTTGCGAAGAATTTTGCGATAGCCACAATTGCAGCCGAACACCCAATAGCGAGATTTGCAATAAATGGCGCAAAGACACTGAGCAGTGGCACAAAATGAACTAAGGGTGCGATCAATCCCAAGACCGTTGCTGGAGCAACCATAAATTCAGCCAAGATATTTGCAGGCACCGTTGCAAATGTGACTGGACTTCCCATCGCAAACAGGATTGGCATCGTGGCAAGGGTAGCCGCAAATGCAGTGCTACCGAGTTTGATGAATAGTGAGCTGGTTTCATCTACTCCCCACATTCTTGGAAGAAGTATCAGACCAAGAGTGGCTGCTGCAGAAAGTGCGAATCCCCAAGAAATCGCTAGCCACGGATCAATCACCAAAAGCGTTGAAATCGCTAGAAACAAAATCCCTTCAGAAAGTTTTTGCAGTCCTTTTATCCAGAACAACAAAGTGATTGCTGCCATCATCGCTGCTCGCACCACACTAGGGCTCGGTCTTGCCACTACTACAAAGGCGAGAAGTACTGCAATCAATAATGCAAACCGCCACTTATCGCTCAGCTGAGTTCTTTGGAGAAGAAATTGAATAAACAGAAGCAGGATTGCAACATTCGCGCCACTAACCGCAGTCAAATGTCCAAGCCCCGATATTCGTAAATTTCTAACCATCCCCTCAGATTGCGCTTGGTTGTCGCCAACAACCAGCCCCGGAAGCAAGGCTGCAGCAGCCGATCTATTTGTTTTATAAGTGAGTTCCGCTAACGCACTTCTAAATATGCCAGCAATTGATTGCATGCGATTTTCAGTAGCAATCAATTTGGGCTCATCTAGGCAATTCGCAAACGCTAGATAGCGGCGATTGCCCTCGCTGGCTGTAAGTTTCATCCGACAATGCCACACAGAAGACGGCTGCGCTTTTGCCAAATTGGAATCGCTTTGATCAACTGTTAGCGCTACTGGCAAATAAAGACCTACATCATTCAAATCTGCATAAAGGTATAGGTCTTTCTTGAAATTAAGCGATCCTGAAAATCTCTCTTCCACAAGCTGCGGATCACTTGTAACTGTGAAGAAATGATTTTGATTGCTAAGGGTTTTTATCTCTTCATCCGAATGGTGAAGCCATAAATATCTACCCGAAGTTATTGAAAGACCAATTATTAGGCAGATCGTAAAAAGTCTTTTGTTAGGGACAAATCTAAATATGGCTAAAAGGCCTGCGAATAGCAAAACCAACCAGTGCTTGGAATTGGTCGAGTACGAGAACCAAGCCAAACTGCCAATCCAGAGTCCAAATGCAAGGTAGGCAAATCTGAAATCAAAATGCCTTCCCTTCATTCGACTACACAGGTTTTTTGAAATTCGCCCATCAATGAAGGACCTATGCCAGATATGGCATCCAGGTCGCTAAGCGATTGAAATCTTCCATGTGATTGTCGAAAATCGATTATTCGTTGAGCCATTACAGGGCCAATCCCTGGAACGGTTTCCAAAGTAGCTTGATCGGCATCATTAAGATTTATTTTGCCGCTGGTTGTGGTTTGACTTTTTTTGGAAGATTTTGAAACAACTATTTGTTCTCCGTCCACCAGCGTTCTTGCGAGATTTAGATCTGGAAGTTTTATGGTCAATCCACCAGCAGCCGAAATTGCGTCAATCACGCGTGAACCGACTGGAAGCTCGATGACACCAGGATGAACGACCTTGCCCGTTATATATACAGTTACAACAGCATCACTCGGGCTTTCAATTGCAGGTGAAATTGATACATCAGAGATAGGAATTTCAGTTGGTTCTTGGAGCCAAAACCAGCCTGCCACTCCTAAAATGATTGTTATGACTGGCACTACGTATTGCTTATGTTCACTCCACTGAATCTGCACAATAATATTGTGCGCAAATCAAAAACTAAGAAGTGAAAAATAATTTAATTGTTCAAAGAAATCTGTAGTGGTCTTTTAGCGACTAGTAAGAAAGAACTGGTGAAACAGTGACGGCTACTGCCCCAGGTCCTGCATGTGCACTCAAAACTGCGCCAAGTTCCGCAACCACAACTGATGTGCCTGGCAAAGCTTTGCCGATTTCTTTTGCGAGCGAATCTGCGCGATCTCGATTGCCGCTATGTTGAACCCCAACCTCAGCCTTGCCATCAATTTCATTTGCAGCTTGGATAGCGAGTTCAACCAATCGTGAATTTACGCGAACGCTTGTTCGCACCTTGTCGAACGGCACTACTTTGCCGCCAACTATTTCCAAAATCGGTTTAATACCAAGTGCGGTGCCAACTATTGCTTGAGCAGTTCCAATTCGTCCACCTTTTCGAAGGTGATCAACGGTCTCAACTGCCAACCAAGTTCTAGCTGCTTTGCCTTTGTTGATGGCAACCTCTGCAACCTCTGCAACACTCAATCCTCGTTTGACTGCTGCGCTTGCTGCCATCACTGCAAATCCAAGGCCCAACCCAATCGAACGACTATCTATAACTCGCACAGGAATTACAGACTCACGCGCCGCAGTAACGCACGCCGAATATGTTGCAGACAGTTCAGAAGATAAATGAATTGCAATAATTTCGTCAAAACCTTGCATCTGTAAGGTGGAAAATAGATTTTGAAAAGTTTGTGTAGATGGATGATTTGTTGTTACTGATTTACCGATATTGAGAGCAGACAGAACTGCCAAAGAATTTAGTTCCGCCCCTTCATCGCGAGTTGTGTCATCAATCGTGACTTGAACTGGAACAACTGAGATGCGATCTCGTTCAACCACATATTTTGGAATACACGCAGTTGAGTCCGTGACGACAGCGATTGCCATAACTGAAGGATAGAACTAACGATTAGTTTGCTGGCACGATATTGACAAGTTTTGGAGCGCGAACAATCACGGTCTTAATTTCCTTGCCATCTAGCGCCTTAACAATTGACTCAGAAGTGAGCGCCAATGCCTGCAAATCAGCTTCCGAAATATCCGGAGAAACTTCTAGCCGGTCTTTAACTTTGCCAGCAATCTGGACAACGCAAGTTACAGTTTCATTCACTAGCAGTTTTGGATCTACTGCCGGCCATCCTGCGGTTGCAACAGAAGGTTGATGGCCAAGTCGCTGCCACATATCTTCAGATGTGTATGGAGCGACGAGTGACAACATAATCGCAACCGCCTCGGCAGCTTCGCGAACTGCTGGATTAGCAGTTGATAAACCGCCATCAATTGATTTGCGGGCTGCATTCACAAGTTCCATAGTTTTTGCAACCGCAACGTTGAATCGATAAGACTCAACCGCAGTAGCAGCTTCCGAAACTGATTTCGCGGTTGCACGTCGAAGGGTTTCGTCACCTGAATTGAAATCAACACCTGGCTTTGAAGTGACCTCACCTGATAGACGCCAAGCACGAGCCAAGAATTTCTTTGAACCAGCTGGAGAAACTTCAGCCCAGTCAATGTCGTCTTCTGGAGGCCCTGCAAAAACCATTGTTAGTCGAATTGCATCCACGCCATGATCAGCCAACGCATCCGAAAGCTTCACAAGATTGCCTCGACTCTTGCTCATTGCCGAGCCATTCATTACGACCATACCTTGATTCAAAAGTTTGGTGAACGGTTCGTTGAATTCAACCAAGCCCATGTCATTCATAACCTTGGTAAAGAAACGTGAATACAACAAGTGCAAAATCGCGTGAGTTACGCCACCAACGTATTGGTCGATCGGCAACCACTCTTTTGCAAGAGCTGGATCAAAAGCTTGATTTTCATCTTGCGGATTTAAGTACCGCAAGTAATACCAAGATGAATCAACGAAAGTGTCCATGGTGTCGGAGTCGCGCCGAGCAGGTTTCGAACATTCAGGGCAAGGAACATTCACCCAATCAGTAGCGGCTCCGAGTGGTGAGGTGCCCTTTGGGCTCAAATCCAAACCAGCAGCATCCGGAAGTAATACCGGAAGTTGATCTTGTGGAACTGGAACTTCGCCACAGTCATCACAGTGAATAATTGGGATCGGAGTACCCCAATAGCGTTGGCGTGAAATCAACCAGTCACGAAGGCGATAGTTGACACTCGCCTTTCCAAGGCCACGGGCAGATAAATCTGCAATTATTTTTTCGATTGCGTCTGCTTTATTTAGCCCATCTAGATTGCCTGAATTGACATGCAAACCATCATCGGCTGTTGCAACTCCAGTTACTGCTGGATCAGAATCGGATTCAACCACAACTTGAATTGGAAGATTGAATGCTTTTGCGAAATCTAGGTCGCGTTGGTCATGTGCGGGTACGGCCATGACAGCACCGGTTCCATAATCAGCTAAAACATAATCAGATGCATAAATTGGCAACTTTGCGCCATTAACAGGATTGATTGCATAACGACCCAAGAAAACGCCAGTCTTTGGTCGGTCGGTTGCAAGACGTTCAATGTCCGAAGACTTTTTCACTTCTTCTAAATATTCAGTGAATGCTTTTTCAACCTCTGTGCCTTTAGCCAATGAAGCTGCAAGTTCGGAGTCAACTGCCACCACGAAAAAAGTTGCGCCATATAAAGTGTCTGGCCTGGTTGTGTAAACCGTAACTTTTTTGTTTAGCCCTTCGATTTCAAAATCAACTTCAGCACCATTTGAGCGACCAATCCAGTTTTTCTGCATCAACAAAACTTTGTCTGGCCACTGACCCTCAAGCTGTTTCATGTCATCTAGCAAACGATCTGCGTAATCAGTGATCTTTAGGTACCACTGTGTCAATTTCTTTTTTGTGACAACAGAATCGCAGCGTTCACACAAACCTTGTACAACTTGCTCGTTTGCTAAAACCGTTTGGCATGAAGTGCACCAGTTGACTGCAGAATCTTTGCGGTATGCGAGATTTCGTTTGAACATCTCAAGGAAGAACCACTGATTCCATTTGTAATATTCAGGATCGCAAGTATTTAAAACTCGATCCCAATCGAATGAGCATGCGTATCGGCGCATGGATGCTTTTTGGGTTGCGATGTTTTCATATGTCCAAATGCGTGGATCTTCGCCGCGTTTGATGGCTGCATTTTCGGCAGGCAAACCAAATGCATCCCAACCAATAGGGTGCATGACGTTGAATCCTTTTTGCACCCAATAACGAGCAATCACATCGCCAAGCGCGTAAGCCTCAGCGTGACCCATGTGCAAGTCACCCGATGGATACGGGAACATGTCTAAGACATATTTTTTTGGCCGAGTATCTGACTTCAAACCGGAGCGAAACGGAGCAATCTCATCCCAAACTGGCAACCAGCGCTGCTGAATTGCCTCTGGGTTATAAACCACTGCTTCGTCTTGGACAGACATTTAACCTCCAACGTGGAGCTGAGGGGATTTGAACCCCTGACCCCCTGCATGCCATGCAGGTGCGCTACCAGCTGCGCCACAGCCCCAAAAACGTGCGAACCCTACCTCAGCCACTCACAAGTGCGGAGTTAGAGGTGAACCTCGCGCATTGGCGCCATAGCGGTTGCGTCGTATTCTGAAATCCGCCAAATCTGATGATTTTCATCGCGATCAAATACCACCCACCCTGCATTTGAAAGCACTTTGAATGCGTTGTGATGTTTCATGGGCAAGCCCAGTAACTCCAAGGTGGCCGCGCGGGCACTTCCTCCATGGGTTGCAACAACAAGTGTGCCTTCGCAAGTTTTTGCGTATTCAGAAATAGCTTCAGTAACGCGCGAGGCAACTGTCCCTCGAGTTTCACCAGTTACACCAGCCGGCACAGTTATGTCTTCTTGCCAGCTCTTAAGGGACTCGCCATGCTGCTCATCAATTTCGGTGTAGGTCAACCCTTCCCAAATTCCACCATTGGTTTCACGAAGTCTTTGATCTAAAACGACTTCAAGTCCAGTTACGTGCGAAAGATATTGCGCAGTTGTTGCGGCGCGAGAGAGATCACTGGCCAAAATCATGGACGGTCGAAGTCGCGCCAATTTTTCGGCAGCTGCTTCTGCTTGCGCTTTTCCGATGATGTCTAGCGGAATATCACTTTGTCCTTGCCAGCGATGCTGGACATTCCATTCAGTGCGACCATGTCGCCACAAAACAATGCGGCTCAATTTCATTCAGACGCACTCGGATTTGTTGGAAGTTCTAATTCAGGGCAATCTTTCCAGAGACGTTCAAGATCATAGAAAGATCTTTCTTCAGAGTTTTGGACATGCACAACGATGTCGTTGTAATCCAACAAAATCCAGCGACCACTTTGTTCGCCTTCGCGGCGCAGCGGGTCGACATCAATTTTGTCTAGAGCTTCTTCAACTGCATCAGTGATTGCGCGGACCTGGCGGTCGTTGTTACCGGTTGCAAGTACGAAAATATCAGTCAAGCCAAGCCGATCGCTGACATCAATCAATTTAATGTCAGTCGCCAATTTGTCTTGTGCAGCCCAGGCTGCGCGCTGTGCCCAATCAAGAGCTTGTGTAGAGGGAGCCACGTTCCGTCCTTTCAGGGGGCTAGTGTCTCACGAACTCCAGCATCGATAAGCCGCTGACGAGCCTTAACTTTGAGTGTGTAATCTGAAGTTAACTGCAATTTCTTAAAAACTAACTGTTTTCGGTGTTTATTCATCATTCGAAGATACCCAATAAATTCAGACTGCTCAATTGAACTTCTTGAAGAAGAACCTATGGCAGTTAATTCATTTTGCAGATTTCGAGAGCCAAAAGAATCTACGACTTGCGGCCAAATTTCTTCAAACCTTTGCAGCACTTCTTCAGGTCTATCGGTGGCGTCAAAAACATAAGAATACGCTTCAAATCCGGTCAAGGTTTTCGCTGCAAGATCTTGGACGGTTACACCGTCTACCGCCTCAATTAAAGATGCGAAAGCGACTTTGTTTATTTGCCAAACATCATCAATTTGAATCCCTACGGAATCATTTAGTTGATTTTGAGAATTTTGCAGAATTAAATTTTGAGAAGTTGCACCAAGGGTTGACGAACCCATACTTCTTTCGAAAACCAGATTATTTGGCAGATAAAACCATTTCGACCCGTGGTCGACCACAATGAAATTTAATTCAGAAAAGAGCTCGGCATCTCGAAATTGCACCAGAAGAGAACGCTTCGAGTTGGATGCTGGAGATTGATTTTCAGCGGTGGGATGCACAATGAAAATAAAGATTAGAGCAAACGTGATGACAACAATTCCAAGTGTTGTCACTAAGCGGGCAAGCCTGTTCATTACTTGTAAAGCCCTACAATTGAAATATATTTTGCAACTTCTCGAGGAACTAGATTTTGCAAATCGACCTCGATGTTGCTGCTACCTAAAACGATTTCTCGAATTTGGGTAGATGAAACATCTGAAATTTCACCAGGTATGGCAACAATTTCAAAACCTGCTGGAGGATCGATTTCTATTCCAAATCTTTTCACTATTCCAAAGGTGATTGCGGATTTAAGTTCTTCAGCTTGCTTCCAAGAGCCCAAGGTGTTTGCAGCATCAGAACCTAGAATAAAAAAGAGCTCATCTTCTGGATACATTTTATTAAGCGCTGCGATTGTGTTAATCGAAAATGTGTCCCCACCACGGTCTATGTCAATGGATGACACTTTCCATTCAGGGTGATTAGAGATTGCCAAATGAGTCATATGCGCCCGAACATCCGCAGGTGCATGATGTTCTTTTTGCCACTGCGAAAATGCTGGTATGAAAAGGATGGTGTCCAATTCGAGGAATTCTTGCGCAGTTCTTGCCATTTCAATATGGCCAAAGTGCGGTGGGTCAAAACTTCCACCAAGAATTCCAATTCGCATTAGCGGTTTGGATTAAAACGAGTAACTATGTAAACCAAGAGCAAAAGAGTGCCAAGTCCAGCAACTCCGTACATCCAAGGCTCACCAGGAATTACATTTACAGCTTCTGCAGTTTCTGCAATAAGAGTTTTCATTTGTACACCTTTCAGGTCTAAAACTAGCAAACTACTCGCGGATTTGACCGTTGCCGGTGACCACATATTTAAATGAAGTGATTTCAGCTAAGCCCATAGGGCCGCGGGCATGAAGCTTTTGGGTAGAAATCCCGATTTCGGCGCCAAAGCCAAACTCGCCACCGTCTGTGAACCGAGTCGAGGCATTGACCATAACAGCGGCTGAATCAATGGCAGAAACAAACTTGTCTGCGTTTTCTTTGTTTTCAGTGATGATCGCTTCAGTATGACCAGTCGACCAATTTTGGATATGTGCAATCGCATCTTCTAGTGAGTCGACCACTCCCGCTGCAATATCGAGCGAGTAGTACTCGCACGCCCAGTCTTTGTCTGTGACCGCTTCGTATTTTGTTCCGAAGGTTTTCGCGGCTCCTGCATATTCTGCGGAACCGTGAACTGTTACATCTTTTTCTTTAAAGGCATCCATGAGTTTAGGAATAAAAACTTCAGCAACATTTTTGTGCACCAAAATTGTTTCGAGTGCATTGCAAACCGAAACTCGTTGAGTTTTTGCATTCAAAGCAATTTTCAATGCATTTTCTAAATCTGCAAATTCATCCACATAGAGATGGCAGTTTCCGATTCCAGTTTCGATAACCGGCACTGTAGAACCAGTTACTACGGATTCAATCAGCCCTGCTCCTCCGCGCGGAATAATCACGTCTACCAACCCTCGAGCCGTCATTACATAATTGACTGATTCATGATCAGTCCCTGGTACCAAAACGATTGCATCTTTAGGTAAGCCGACTGATTCAATTGCATCCCGCATAATCTCTGTCAAAACGAGATTTGTGTTGTATGCCGAACCAGAACCTCGAAGCAAAGCCGCACTTCCGCTCTTCAAAACTAAAACGGCAGCATCAACTGTCACATTTGGGCGAGCTTCGTAAATCATAGCTACCACACCAAGCGGAACTCTTATTTGTTGGACATTCAAACCATTAGGCAAAGTGAATTCGCGAATTACATCGCCAATTGGATCTGGCAGTTTCACAACATCGCGAACCGCATTCGCGATATCAATGATTCGCTTTTCGGTTAAGGTTAGGCGATCCACAATCGCCGAGTCAGTGCCTTTGGCAATTGCTGCATCCACATCAAGTTTGTTTGCGGAAACAATATTTTCGACATTTTGAATCAATGCATCCGCAATACTTAATAATGCTCTGTCTTTAGATTGACTACCTAATTGGCGTAAGGTGACAGAAGCGGTTTTGCTACTTTTGGCGGCAGCTAAAACTTGGGCTTTTAAATCTCCCATGGCTTATCCTTTCAAGACCACAAGATCGTCGCGATGAATTAGTTCTTTTTCGAACTCAGGTCCAAAGGCTTCGATAATCTCTTGCGTGCTTTTGCCGATTAGTTTTGGAATATCAGCGGATTCAAATGCAACCAATCCACGCGCAATAGTTTTTCCATCGCCATCTTGAACATCAACTGCATCCCCGGCTTCGAACTCTCCGCGTACTTCAACCACCCCGGCAGCGAGCAAGGATGACCCACGATTGAGAAGCGCATTTGCCGCGCCTTTGTCTACAACTAATTCGCCTCTAGTAGCGCTTGCGTGTTGGAGCCAAAGAGTGCGAGATGGTTTGCGATTCGAAGCAGCTACAAAATATGTTCCAACTTCTTCACCTAAAAGCGCTTCTGATGCGTTGCTGGCTTTTGTTAGGACCACAGAAATGCCAGCAGCAGATGCAATCTTTGCAGCTTCTACTTTGGTAAGCATGCCTCCAGAACCCACAGCGGATCCCGCACCCGCTAATTCCACTTTATCTAGTTCGTCATGCGAAGTAACGACCGAAATCATTGGTGCCCCAGTGTCTGGATGTCCTGCATACAATCCTTCAACATCGGACAGCAAAACCAGCGCATCTGCTTGAACGAGAATCGCAACCAATGCCGCAAGTCGGTCATTGTCACCGAATCGAATTTCATTTGTAGCAATTGTGTCATTTTCATTCACAATCGGAAGTACACCAAGTTCTAAAGATCGAATCAAAGTTTTTTGGGCATTGTTGTAATTTGCACGGCGAGTTATATCTTCCATGGTTAAAAGAACTTGGCCGACAGTTTTTTTATGTTTTGCAAAGGCATTTGAGTATTCCGCCATAAGCCGGCCTTGACCTACACTCGCTGCAGCTTGTTGGGTCGAAAGGTCTGATGGTCTCTTGCTCAAACCCAATGGAGCCAGGCCCGCAGCAATTGCACCTGATGAAACCAAAACAATCTCAGCATCCTTGCGGCGAGAAATTCCATCAACAAGATTCGAGAGTCGTGTCGCATCTAGTCCGCCATCAATTGTGGTCAAAGATGAAGAGCCAACTTTCACCACAATGCGTTTAGCACTAGAGATTGCTTCACGATTCATCTTCGTCGCCATCTCCAGCCCAAAAGTTTTCCGATTCGTAAGTTTCTTCCATTTCTGTGTCTACAGAATCTTTACCTTTTTTGCGACCGCTTGGTTCGAAACGCAAGTCTGTTCCGCGACGGCCCATCATCAGTTCTGCCCCAGCTTTAACCGCAGGATCAAAGTCAAATATAACCGCGCGATCGCCTCGACCAATCACGATTGTGTCGCCAGCTTGTGCACCCGCTTTTAGAAGTGCATCTTCTACGCCAAGACGAGCCAATCGGTCGGCCAAATATCCAACTGCTTCGTCGTTTGAAAAATCTGTTTGACGAACCCAACGCTCAGGCTGATTGCCAACCACTACAAACATATCTTCTTCAACTTCAACCTTGAAGCCTGAATCGTTTACTGCCTTTGGACGAATCACGATTCGTTCTACAACAGGTTCGGCTGCAAGAGCACGGGCTCTGGTTACGACTTCTCCGAGAGCATAAAGCCACGGCTTCAGGCCTGCATGCGAAACTGCCGAAAGTTCAAATACTTGATATCCGCGTTCTTCAAAAATTGGTTTAACAAGTTCAGCTAGTTCCATAGCTTCTGGAACGTCAACTTTGTTTAGCACAACCATTCTTGGGCGATCTTCAAGACCGCCATAAGCAGCCAATTCTTTTTCAATTTTGTCTAGGTCAGTAACTGGGTCGCGATTTGGTTCAAGTGTCGCACAATCCAAAACGTGCACAAGCACCGAACATCTTTCGATGTGGCGCAAAAATTCAAGACCTAAGCCTTTACCTTCGCTTGCACCTGGAATCAAACCAGGCACATCTGCAACTGTCATTACGGTGTCACCGATTTGCACCACTCCAAGATTTGGCACAAGTGTTGTAAATGGATAGTCAGCAATTTTCGGACGCGCTTGGCTGATTGCTGCAATTAATGAAGATTTGCCAGCACTTGGAAAACCAACCAAACCAACATCAGCAACCGTTTTTAGTTCTAAAACAATTTCAAGTTCATCGCCAGGTTCACCAAGTAATGCAAAACCTGGGGCGCGACGCTTAGTTGAAGAAAGTGCGGCATTTCCAAGTCCGCCACGACCGCCTTGGGCCACCACAAACTTTTCGCCCACTGCAACAAGATCAGTAATTAAGGTGCCATCTTTTTCATACACAACTGTTCCGGCTGGAACCTTCAAAACTATGTCTCCACCATGCGCGCCATCTTTGTGGCCACCCATTCCAGGCTTGCCTTTTGTCGCGCGACGATGTGGTGAATGATGGAATTCCAAAAGGGTTGTAACTTGCGGATCGACAATAAGAATTACATCTCCGCCGCGACCACCGTTACCGCCATCTGGTCCACCAAGCGGTTTAAATTTTTCGCGATGAACAGAAGCGCAGCCGTTTCCGCCATCACCCGCAGCAACATGGAGTGACACACGGTCAACAAATGTAACCATTTCTCTCCTTTGCTTTGACTTAAATAAAAGAGGCGGTGTCCTCGCGGACCCGCCTCTTTAAAAGTGGTTGGTAGGTCTCTTATTAAAGACCCGGAAGAATGTTGACAACGCGACGGCCACGGTGGCTACCGAATTCAACAGTTCCTGCTGCAAGTGCAAACAATGTGTCATCTTTACCGCGACCAACATTTGAACCTGGGTGGAAGTGAGTTCCGCGTTGACGAACAATAATTTCGCCAGCGTTTACAAGTTGTCCACCAAAACGCTTAACACCAAGGCGCTGTGCGTTTGAGTCACGACCGTTACGGGTGCTGGACGCACCTTTCTTATGTGCCATGTCTAACTACTTCACTTTCCTGCAGAGATCTTGGTGATCTTGACGGTTGATAGTTCAGAACGGTGACCTTGGCGACGACGGTAGCCGGTCTTGTTCTTGTAACGAAGAATGTCAATCTTTGGACCGCGGTGGTGATCAACAAGTTCGCCAGTTACGGTTGAGTTTGCAAGCACTGCTGCATCGGTGGTTACTTTGCCATCTTCAACCAAAAGCAAAACCTTTAGTGAAACTGCATCACCAACTTGACCAGCAACGCGGTCAAGCTCAATAACGTCGCCAACTGCGACCTTTTCCTGGCGACCGCCAGCACGAACAATCGCGTACACCGCGAACTCCTTGTTGATTAGTTTTCGTACCTACCTTTGGGTAAGCACAGGTCCACTCGCGTGGAACAGGACGCAAGGGTAAAGCGTGCGCGCCCATAGGGTCAAACTGACCAATCTTGTGAGCAAATCACTCTCAAGATTATGCCGATTTAGTGGTCGTGATGGTCCTCACCGTGAACCTCTGGCTCGGCTGTCTTTGCGGCTGCCATATCCAGACGGACTTTGACTCCGCGGGAATGGCAATGCTCGCAAGGCTCGCTGAAGGTCTCCAAGAGCCCTTGTCCTATGCGCTTACGAGTCATTTGGACAAGTCCAAGGCTCGTAACTTCAGCAACTTGATGCTTTGTGCGATCTCGGCCAAGGCATTCGACCAAACGGCGCAGAACTAAATCACGGTTACTTTCGAGCACCATGTCGATGAAGTCAATTACAACGATGCCACCAATGTCACGTAGACGCAATTGTCGAACAATTTCTTCAGCAGCTTCGAGATTGTTTCGCGTCACAGTTTGTTCAAGGTTTCCACCTTCACCAGTGAATTTTCCGGTGTTTACGTCTACGACAGTCATAGCTTCAGTTCGATCGATTACAAGTGAGCCACCAGAAGGTAACCAAACTTTTCGATCAAGAGCTTTCGCAAGTTGTTCTTCGATTCTGTAACGGTTGTACAGGTCTTGAGATTCAACCCACTTCTGCAAGCGTGGCTCAAGATCTGGAGCCACGAATTGCACGTAGTCGTGAAGGGTTTGCCAAATATCATCTCCACTAACAATCAGTTCGTTGAAATCTTCGTTGAAGATGTCGCGTACAACTTTGATTGCAAGATCTGGTTCTGAATACAAAAGCGCAGGGGCATTTGCAGATTTTGTTTTTTCGCTGATGTCGTCCCATTGAGCTGTTAGACGAGAGATATCGCGAGTGAGGTCTTCTTCGCTTGCACCTTCTGCCGCGGTACGAACGATTACACCTGCTTCCTCTGGCAAAGATGCGCGCAAAATTGTTTTTAAGCGATTTCGTTCATTTTCAGGAAGTTTGCGACTAATACCAGTCATCGATCCATCTGGTACATAAACCAAGAAACGTCCTGGCAGTGAAATCTGTGCAGTTAAACGTGCACCTTTGTGCCCAATTGGATCTTTTGTAACCTGAACAAGAACAGGATCGCCAGTTTTGAAAGCCATTTCAATACGTTTTGCTTCGCCTTCAAGTCCAGCTGCATCCCAATTGACTTCACCTGCGTAAAGAACTGCGTTGCGGCCTTTACCAATATCAACGAACGCTGCTTCCATACTTGGCAAAACATTTTGGATGCGCCCTAAGTAGACATTTCCAATCAAAGATGAACCGCTATGGCGATTTACATAGTGTTCTACAAGTACATCGTCTTCTAGCACCGCGATTTGAACGCGATCGTGAATTTCACGAACTGCCATCACACGATGAACATTTTCGCGGCGCGCGAGAAATTCTGCTTCAGAAAGAATTGGTGCACGTCGACGTCCTTGTTCACGACCTTCTCGGCGACGTTGTTTCTTTGCTTCTAGACGGGTAGAACCGCGAGTTTCTTCAGACTTGTTCGAATCATTTTCATTAGAGCGAGTTCGTTTGCGTCGTCGAAGAGTTGGTTCGCCATCTGCATCAGATTCTTCTTCTGCGCCTGATTCTTCTGTGGTTTCATTTCCATCAACATTTTCATTGCCCCGACGACGGCGGCGTCCACCACGACGACGGCGACGTTGCTGATGCGATTCACCTTCGTGTGAATCTTCGGATGACTCATTTGAAGTTGATTCTGCTTCTGTCGCTTCAGAATTTTCAGAAGGCTTTTTGTTGTTTGGCTTTGAATTCTTCTTTGGACGATCGTTGCGGTTACGAGTACGAGCAGTCGGCTTGTCGTCATCTGCTGGTTGAAATACTGCCGCAAGCGGAACAGCAGGTGAAGAGGTTTCTACTTCACCACTTGATTCAGGCTCGCCAGCTGGTTTAATTTTTTTACCACCACGAGTTTTTTTAACCGGCTTCTTGGCAGCTTTTGGCGCTTTATCTTCAGTTGCAGGTTGGGCGACATCAGCTTTTGGTTTCTTAGATGTTGCTTTCTTCTCCCCTACTGGCGGACCAGCTGGGCGCGAGGCTGCGCGGCGTTTAGGTGCGGTTGATTTTTCTGTATCTTTTGATTCGTCGGCCATTTGAAACCGAAATCCTTTCGCAGCACTTTGTGCTGAAATTCACGAACTTCATTCTCATGAAATTCAAAGTCTGTGTGGAGACGATATTTATCAGCGGTCGGGATCGAGTGGATCGCCGACGTTTGTGCCGTCTTGATTCAGTGGACCTTGCGCTAATCGAGTAACCCTCACGGCTACTTCGAAGGCGAGGTCTGCTTCCTGAGTCAGGGCTGACAAAACATCGTCTGGGCGTACAGCGGGTGTTGAATGCCGTAAAACCAAGCGAAGTATGGCACAGGAAAGGCCAGATTCGGTCATTTCGTCGCCAATTGAGTGCAGATTTACCACCATGGCCCGAGCATCGAATGTGCGCAAACCGTTCTTAGTCATGCGGCTAACCATGACTTCAGGCTTAGTAAGGAAACTCTTTATATACGGCTCTAAACCCGAGCTACTGTGCCCCGGAACCACCAGTTGCCAGACTGAGGCTTCTAGTCGAGCCACAAAATCTGAGGTAGATGCAGTCACTGCCTCTTCGATATCAAGACCAGGAGGCATTGAGCCTTTTAGGGCATTTACTAATTCATTTACATCGACAGTTCTAGCTAAACCAATTTCAACATACTCTGCTTCACTTGCTGTTCCCGTCGCCGCAGCATTCGCATAAGAAATTTTTGGGTGCGGATTAAATCCAGCGCTGTATGCCATCGGCACACCAACACGACGAACCGCTCTTTCAAATGCTCTTTGAAAATCTCTGTGGCTACTGAACTTCAAAGGTCCGCGTTTTGCATATCGCACTCGTACCTTTTGAACTACTGGAATTACTTCGCGGTCTGGTTGCCTCGCCACTACAACTTCTTTCGTACAGGCAATGGCAATATTTTCGATGTTGTTGGACCAATTTGGATCTCGGTATTCATTTGGTCACAAACACCACAATCAAAACATGGTGTCCATCGGCAATCTTCAACAGATTCTTCGGACAAAGAGGCTTGCCAATCTTCCCAAAGCCACTCTTTATCCAGACCGCTATCTAGGTGATCCCAAGGTAACACTTCATCGCGGTCACGTTCGCGAGTTGTGTACCAATTAACATTAACTGTCGTTTTTCCTAAAGCACTTTCTGCAGCTTGCATCCACGCATCAAAAGAAAAGTGTTCTTGCCAGCCATCAAAGCGGGCACCATTTTTCCAAACTTCTTCAATAACTGCACCGATTCGCCTGTCGCCTCGAGACAATAGACCTTCGACTATTCCAGGTTTTCCGTCGTGATACCTGTATCCGATTGCCTTACTAAATTCACGGTCTTTCCGAATTTCATCGCGCAATAAAAGAAGGCGATGGTCTGTAGTTTCATGGTCGAGCTGCGATGCCCATTGAAATGGGGTGTGTGGTTTTGGAACAAAGCCACCAATGGAAACTGTGCAACGAATATCTCGAGAACCACTCGCTTGTCGGCCCGCTCGGATCACTTCTTTAGCAAGCCGTGCAATTTGCAAAACATCTTCATCAGTTTCGGTTGGCAAGCCGCACATGAAATACAACTTCACTTGGCGCCAACCTGCCGAATAGGCAGCAGTAACAGTGCGAACCAAATCCTCTTCAGTCACCATTTTGTTGATGACTGCACGGATACGTTCACTTCCACCTTCTGGCGCAAAAGTCAGGCCACTTCTCCGACCATTTCGAGTCAATTCATTTGCTAGATCAATATTGAAAGCATCCACGCGTGTGCTTGGAAGCGAAAGCGATGTGTGCGTTCCTTCATAAATATCGGCAAGCTGCTTTGAAATTTCATAAATTTCAGTGTGGTCAGCACTTGAAAGTGAGAGCAAACCCACTTCTTCAAAGCCACTGACCTTGACTGCGTTTTGCACCATTGCGCCAACAGTGTCGATTGAACGTTCACGTACTGGTCTTGTAATCATTCCAGCTTGGCAAAAGCGACAACCGCGTGTGCATCCACGGAAAATTTCGACTGATGCTCTTTCGTGAACAGTTTCAGCCAATGGCACCAGTGGCGCTTTTGGATATGGCCATTCATTCAAATCCATAACTGTGTGCTTTGCGACTCGCCATGGCACATCTGGACGGTTTGGAACTACCCGGCGGATCCGTCCATCTTCGAGATACTCAACATCATAAAACTTCGGAACATAAAATCCACCAGTCTTTGCAAGTTCAAGTAATAAACCGTCGCGCCCATCAGGTTGCCCGTTTTTCTTCCAGGCGACCAAGATGTCAGTTAGTTTTAAAACCGCTTCTTCGCCATCGCCAAGAATTGCTACGTCAATAAAATCCGCAATCGGTTCAGGATTAAAAGCAGCGTGCCCGCCAGCAACCACAATTGGATTTTCAATTGTTCGGTCAATCGCATGAAGTGGAATCCCCGCCAAATCAATTGCAGTCAACATATTCGTATAACCAAGTTCGGTTGCGAAACTCAACCCAAAAACATCAAATGCTCCCACAGGGCGATGCGCATCAACTGTGAATTGTGGAACACCATCTCTTCGCATCAACTCTTCAAGATCTGGCCAAACGGAGTAAGTTCTTTCGCAAAGAGTGTCTACACGTTCATTCAAAACTTCATAAAGAATTGCAACACCTTGGTTTGGAAGTCCTACTTCATATGCGTCTGGATACATCAACACCCAGTGCGCATCGGTTTCATCCCAAGACTTTTTAATAGCGTTTAATTCGCCACCCACATACTGAACTGGCTTTTGCACATGAGGAAGTAGTGACTCAAGTGCATCAAATACGCTTTCGACGCTCATTTTTTCCTACTCTGTTAATCGGCTCTTGATGTTTTGCAACAGTCCGATTGCCATCCAAACAGCAAATGTTGCGGTACCACCATAACTTACAAACGGAAGTGGAACACCTGTAATCGGCATAATTCCTAAGTTCATTCCAATATTTTCAAAAGTTTGAAAACCTAGCCAAACCGCTACGCCACTTGCGGCAATTCGTCCAAACAAATCAGTTGATTCCCGTGCGATACGAAGTGCTCGCCACGTAATGAAACCGAGAAGCAAAATAATCGCAGCTGAACCGATAAATCCAAGCTCCTCGCCAGCTACGGAATAAATAAAGTCAGTTTGCTGTTCTGGAACAAAATTTCCGTTTGTGAGCGGACCATTGAACAAACCAGTGCCACCAAGGCCACCACTTCCGATTGCAAGTTTCACTTGAATGATGTTGTAGCCCGTAACGAGTGGGTCAATCATTGGATCGAGAAAAACAATTAGGCGGTTTATTTGGTACTCATCAAGAAATCCAAATAGTAAAACTGCGATGATTACAAAAACGCCGGTTGATACGAGACCTATCATCCATCTGAACGAAACACCTGCGACTGCCAAAACTCCGAGTACAGTCATGGAAATCACGATTGCAGTTCCGAGGTCTGGTTGCAACATGATCAAAGCGAGTGGCAACGCAGCTAATGCCAAAGAAATTATTACTTGACGATTTTCTGGTTCAAAACCCCGTTGCCTCGTCTCCGCCAAAATCATTGCCATACCAAGAACCAAAGCGATTTTCGCGAATTCCGATGGCTGCAAAGTAAAACCAGCTGGAAGTTGTATCCATGCCTTTACTCCATTGATTTCGAATCCAATCACAAGAACTGCAATCAATCCAAGAAAACCAATCAAGTAAAGCACTGGAGCATAGGCACGTAACATTGTGTATTTGGATCTAGAAATAATGTAACCCAAAATAATTCCAACAATTATGTTTGCAGCGTGGCGATAAAGATACGCATTTGGATCTCCACCGGATGCAATTAATCGTGGTTTCGACGCGGCCCACACAAGAAGCAAACCAATCACGCTCAAGCTAAAGGCTGCGGCATTTAGATACCAGTCCTGCCGCTGCCACCATGACTCGGAATCTTTTCCGCGAGCTAGCAAATTAAAACGCGCCATCACGAACCGCCATAAATAAATCGTTGGAGGATCGCGGCATTCACCTTGTGGGTGCCAGGAACTTGCGTGATTTGTCCGTCGGAGGCAATCTCTGGAAAATCAGTGGTCGGCTTTCCGTTTTTCAAAACTGACCATTTTGGATTCACTGAATTGCCACGAACTCCGAAAATCGCTTCGTAAATTTTTCGTACACTTGGTGCAGATGCGTTACCGCCTAAGCCACCTTGCGAAACCACAAAAATAACCGCATATTTCGGTTTGTTTGCCGGTGCGAAGGATGCAAACCATCCTGTTGCGTCTTTATTTGAACCAGCTTCACCAGTTCCGGTCTTTCCAGCGACTGGAACCTGATCTTGTGGCCAGCCTGCGAATGCATAAGCACCGGTTCCGTGTGCAACCACATCAGTGAGCCCGCCAATGATGTATGCGCGATCTGATTTTTGAATCTTAATTTTGTTATTTATCACCGGTTTGAATTTCTTTATTAATTTTCCACTAGGTGACAGAATTCCTTTAGCAATTTGTGGTTGGAAAACTTTTCCACCATTTGCAAGGGTTGCGTATGCGACAGCAAGTTGAAGCGGAGTTATCGCAGTGTCACCTTGGCCAATCGCCATGTTTGCAGCATCACCACCGCGAAACTTGTCACCGTCAACGCAGTTTTCTTTTGCAATTGCTTTCAGGTAAGCGGCTCGAGCAGCATCGGTTTTTGCAACATCTGGATAACCTGTCTCTGCTCGATAACACCATACGTCTTTCCACTTTGCATACTGATCAAGTTTGAATTGTCTTCCAGCGATACGGCCACTTGAT
>JAHEEQ010000181.1 GCA_024640585.1 Micrococcales bacterium | reverse complement strand
AACTGGTCCAACTATTTCCGGGATAACGTCCCCTGCTTTTCGTAAAATAACTGTGTCGCCAATCAAGACACCTTTACGTTCAACTTCCTCCTGATTATGCAAAGTTGCCATTTCAACCACACTGCCTGCCACCTTTACCGCAGCCATGTGCCCAAACGGAGTTGCACGTCCAGTTCTACCAACCGAGACTCGAATATCTAATAGTTTTGTATTGACTTCTTCTGGCGGATATTTATACGCAATCGCCCACCGTGGAGCACGTGAAGTAAATCCTAGATTCCCTTGCAGTTGTAATGAATTCACTTTCACAACAATTCCATCAATGTCATGTTCAACTGCATGGCGATTTTCGCCATGGAACTTGATGAATTTCAATACATCTTTAACTGAAGTTAGAACTTTAAAGTGTTTGCTAATCGGAAGTCCCCACGAATCAAGAATCTCGTAAGCATCTGATTGATTATTAAATCCAAGTTCTGCTGATTCTCCAATGCCATGAACGGTCATCCGAAGTGGTCTACTAGCTGTAACTCGCGGATCCTTTTGACGTAACGATCCGGCAGCCGCATTGCGCGGATTGGCAAATGGCGCTTTGCCTGCTTCCACTAAACCTACATTAAGCGACTCAAAATCAGCGTTTGGAAAATAAATCTCACCGCGCACTTCAACAATTTCTGGTACTGGAGTTTTTCCAGTTGCAACCAACTTATCTGGAACTCCATTAATAGATCGAACATTTGCAGTGACATCTTCGCCGGTTGTGCCATCACCGCGTGTGGCAGCGGATACGAGCTTGCCGTTTTCATAAGTTAAATTAATTGCAAGACCATCAATCTTCAATTCACAAAGAAAATCGCAAGTTCCGACGCTTTTTTCAACTCGGGCAACCCAGTCTCCAAATTCCTCTTCGCTAAAAACATTGTCAAGACTCATCATTTTTGAACGATGTTGGATTGGAGAGAAATCAGTGGTGTATTCGCCACCTACTTTTTGTGTCGGCGAATCTGGTGTTCTTAATTCAGGAAAATTGTTTTCGATTTCGATTAGTTCCCGTTCAAATTCATCATATTCACCATCTGAAACCTTCGGCGCATCTAATACGTAATAGCTGTATCGATATTCTTCGACTAAATCGCAAAGTTCTTTGTGCCGAAGTCTCGCTTCATGCAACGCTTTTTCAACTTTGCTCATTCAACAATTATCTTTCACTCAACCGACTCGAAGAATCAATCATTACTGAACCAACAACTCGATCGCCATCATAAAAAACCGCTTGCTGGCCTGGAGCCACACCTCGAATGAATTTTTCGGTTCTAAAAGTAAGCCTGCCACCTTCATTCGAAACTATCTCACTAGAAACAGCTTCACCATGTGCACGCCATTGCACTGCATAGTTGCGCCCAAGTGCAAAATCTTCATTTGTCACAGTTGCCTTTACACCTGTGACTTCATTTACTTCTAGCAATCTCGGGGGGCCAACAAAAACTGTCTTCGACTTAACATCTATACTCGTTACGTATCTTGCAGCGCCGTCTTCTGCTGGGTTCCCTAGAGCAAGCCCGCGTCGTTGACCAATTGTGAAAGTGTGCGCTCCTTGATGTTGGCCCACCACATCGCCACTCAACGCATCAACAATTTGACCTGGTTGTGGTCCTAGACGTGATTGCAAGAAACCAGCTGTATCGCCATCAGGAATAAAACAAATGTCATGACTATCCGGTTTTTTCGCAACCAACAAATCAAGACTTTCAGCTTCTTTGCGGATGTCAGGTTTAGTTGTGTCTCCAACTGGAAACAGTGCGCGTTCAAGTTGCCATTGTTCAAGGACTCCCAAAACGTAAGACTGATCTTTTTGTGGATCAACTGCGCGATGAAGTTCCACGCCGTTCGCTCCGTTGACCAATTGCGCGTAATGCCCTGTGCAAACTGCATCAAAACCTAATGCAATTGCGCGGTCTAATAGAGCTGAAAACTTAATTTTTTCATTGCATCGCAGGCAAGGATTTGGTGTACGACCTTCAGAATATTCAGCCAAGAAATCGTCAACCACACCAGCTTTAAATTCCTCAGCCATATCCCAAACATAGAAAGGAATTCCCAAAACATCTGAAGCCCGCCTTGCGTCGCGGGAATCTTCTAATGAACAACAGCCGCGCGCACCAGACCGGAAAGATTGCGGGTTTGCAGACAGAGCAAGATGTACCCCCGTAACCTCATGCCCCGCTGCAACAACACGAGCAGCCGCAACTGCTGAATCAACTCCACCTGAAAGTGCCGCCAGAATTTTCATTTGTCGTCTCTCATCAAAGTCGCTGCCTAGTTTTACCTGCACGACGGGCTCGTTCAACAGTTTCAGGCAATATTTTTTGTAAAAGTTCAATATCTTCTAAAGTCGAAGTTCTTCCCAACGAAAATCTGAGCGCACTTACGGCAACATCCTCACTTATACCCATATTTAATAGCACATGTGAAGGTTGTGGAATTCCTGCCGTACAAGCGGAACCAGTTGAGCACTCCACCTGTGCCGCATCAAGCAACATAATTAATGCATCGCCTTCGCAACCTGCAAATGTGAAGTGCGCATTTCCAGGAAGTCGATTAACTCGATCACCATTGAGGATTGAGTAAGGCACTGAATATTCAATTGCTGAAATTAATTTGTCACGCAATTCAATCAAGTGCGCTCGATGTTCAGCTATCCTGCCTACAGAAATTTTTACCGCTTCACCCAATGCTGCAATTAAATGTGTCGGAATAGTTCCAGAACGAATTTCACGTTCTTGCCCACCGCCATGCAAGACTGGAATTGGTTTGAATTCTCGCTTCAAAATCAATGCGCCGATTCCCATTGGTCCACCAATCTTGTGACCACTCATCGTAAGAGCATCGACCCTGAGCTCTTTGAAATTAATTTCAATGGAGCCAACGGCTTGCACGGCATCAGTATGAACTGGAATTGCATATTTTTTGGCAATCTCAACAACTTGTTCAATAGGTTGAATAGTCCCAACTTCATTATTTGCATACATTACAGAAATCAGCGCAATTTCTGCAGATTCCTTTTCAACTGTTTCTCGCAAGAAATCTAAATCAATAGCACCTTTTGAATCTACAGGAATGAAAACCACTTCTGCATCTTCCATTTGCTCAATCCAAATTGCAGGATCCAATACGGCATGGTGCTCAATTGCGGAAATCAGAATTTTCTTTCGCTTCGAGTCTTGGCTATTGCGCAACCAATAAAGTCCTTTAATAGCCAAGTTGTCAGCTTCTGTTCCGCCAGATGTAAAAACGACTTCACCTGGCAAACAATTCAAGGCAGATGCAATTTTCTCGCGCGCGATTTCAACAACTTTGCGGGCTGAGCGGCCAGACGCATGCAAACTGGAAGGATTACCAACTTCTTTGAGCTGATCAGTCATTATTTCAATAACTTCGGGAAAAACCACAGTAGTTGCAGAATGATCGAGATAAACCATTATTTATCTAACTCCTGCAAAAGTGCAGCAATAATTTCGTCAGCATCCGCGACCACAGCCACATCAGACTTTGCGAATATTTCTGCTTCTGGATCCTTATTCACTGAAACAACATACTTCGCCCGGCTCAAGCCAACCATGTGGTGGTGCGCTCCACTAACGCCAAAGTTTAAATAAATGTTCGGACTAATCGAGCGTCCCGATTCCCCAACCAAATCTGCAAAGCTGATGAAACTCTTGTCGATAGCGGCTGCAGTGCCAACAAGTTCTGCATGCAAATTTGTTGCAAGACTTCGAAGAGGTTCTATTGCACTCACTCCACCGCCAACTCCAACTGCAATTCCATTTGCAGACAGAGATGGAGCTTTAGTTATTACACAAGGCCCGTCTACTTCCAAAACCACTTGCGTTGCGCCATCAAAATTTGTTTTTACAAACTTTCCATCGGCTGCACTAACAACATTTGTCACAATTCCGATTTTAGATTTTGCAGCAGCCTTCACTGCTTCGTTTATTTCCGATGCATCAAAAACTTTGACTTGTTCGGTTACTTCAAATTCAGGTTCACTTTCGTGCAGGCTCTCACCAGAATTCCACTCAAAAATCTTTTCCAAAATTTTCTTCGCTATTTCGCTATTGCTACCATCCAGTTTTTCGCAAACCTTAGGACTCGCAATTGAAGTTTGCGAAACAACTTTAATCTTAGAAGAGAGTCCAGCTAAACCTAGTTCTTGTAAATTCAACTGCGAGACTGGCTTGTTTTTTGCGGCTGCAATTCCTTTGAAATTTGGAAGCCTAGGTGTGTTAAAACCGGAGCCAACCGCAATCACAACTGGTTGATTTAAATTCAAAATAGAATCTAGTTCAATCTCGGAAAACACCTCAACGAATTTCCAGCCTAAGAGTTCTGCAACATAAGCCGGAACTGCAGCACCTTGACCGTCGCTCGACTGCGTCCCAGCAAAAACTAGATCGGCACCAACTTGAGACAAAGCAGCAGCCAAAACACTTGAAGTCACCCAGATATCGGCCCCACGTAATTGTTCGTCAGTTATGTGAACTGATTCGTCAACTCCCATAGCTAGTGCACGCTTGGTGGACTGTTCAACGCCAACTGGTCCCATCGAAATTGCGACAGTCTGAACCTCAGTGCCATCAGAAATCCGCAAAGCCGCTTCTACCGCAAACAAGT
>JAHEEQ010000167.1 GCA_024640585.1 Micrococcales bacterium | reverse complement strand
CTGAATAAAGTCTGCACAAATTTTGTCCTCGAGCTCTTTGACATACTTTTTATTGACGCTAGCTCTTTCGGTTTTGGAGTCTTCAAACTGCTCGATAGCAACCTCTTCCATTTGCTTGAAAACTTGTTCGATAGTTTCAGGACTTGCTCTCGTTCTTAGACGTCGATCCGCTGTAAATTCTTCAACATATTTTTTCAACCTAACGAAAACCTCACCCTTTTCTGGTGAGTTTTCAACGTCTGAGTAGATTTGCCAAAGTGGTCTTTTCTTTTCTCCAACTTGCAACACCTCAAGCTCTGACAAAACAGGGAAGAGCCATACACTCATTGCTGCAAACTTTTTGTACCCATCGTGCTGAATCTTGTAGCGCTCAAGACTTGCCTTCTCTGTGTCCAAAATAAAATACAACGGCTTGCTTTTAGGCTCCCCATCACGCCAAGTCCTGACATTCAATGCCAACTGCGAGCAATACGAGAATGCATAAAGCTTCAACGTATTTCCAAACTCTTGAAGTAAATAGTTTGGATGGGCTGCCAGGAATTGCATATCTCTCTGAAATGATTCGGCAAGGTAAGGCAAATATGGCTGCTCTTCGCCAAATGGATTTTGAGTCAGCGGCTCAATCTTTGACTTCAGAACATCAAGCATCTCTTGCTCAATGAAGTTCAATCTATCTTGAGGTGGCGTTGGAATAGAAAACTTAGCCAACAAGCTGGTGAATAGCGTGCCCAATCTCCAATTGGCTGGCCCCAACTTACTTTTTCCCATGTTTGCAAACTGGGCATTGAACAAGAGAAACAATGGAGAGAATTTGAAGATGTCTTGATTCTCAAAGTAGATGCGATCGAGCACATCCCAAAATTCAGGCGATTCGAGGGAAGAAAGCAAGCGGCGTTTGCAATCCTCACGAAACTCCTCAAACTCATACTTGCTCACCTGACTTTTAAAAGTGTGACTCAATACGAGTCCTGTGACTTTATCCCAGTCAAATTCATTACCTTTATTCCGCAGAGGAAAGTAACTGTCTAGAAGGTTGTTACGGACCTTGAGTTCACTTGAAATCGGAAACATTTACGCTCCCTCACTTACGACGATCATCCCGTCATCTTGTCTTGCTGTGTAACGAACATCGCCGTCGTAAAACTTCAAGGTCATGCTTGATTTCGCCATATCAGTGACTTGTTCAACAATCTCATCAAGTAAAACAATTGCATTCTTGTCATACTTGTTTGGTCTGTATCCATCTTTTAGCTTCTGGAGAAGTTCAAACAAATTCAGATTAATTGCAATTGGCTTAATAGACTTATCGCCCACTTTTAGATACGCCATGAAATGTGAGCTAGTGATGTGTGCCTTCTTGTGGATTGCGTCGTAATCGGGCTTCAGTTCCACTGGCGCTGTCAACTTTACTTTGCCAAACGAACTAAGGAAAAGTTCGCCTTGGACATTTAACAATTCCGGAGCATTCCTGTTCGCATACCGCTGAATGCCATAAATGAGATCTAGCGAATAAAACTTTCGAAGCTCTTTTTTCTTGTCTGCGCTGTTATCAAACTCTTTATGAAGTCTCCAAACTTGAGCGTAATCTTCCAAGAGTTCTTCTTCGAAAATAGAGCTGAAATCGTGATGGAAGTTGTTCCCAAACTCTTCATTCCGCATCAGACTGAAAAAACGAATCAACGAAGCTGCACTGCCTTGTTTGATGTTGCTCCTGTCTACAAAAATTCCTTCGTAGGCCATTGCATCAAGGAATTCGTTTAATCTTTCATCAGGCAGCGAAAGCTCGTATTTCAATACAAACTGATCAAGCTCTCTTGTATGAATTTTTACGGGATCAAATTCTGTTAATCGTCCGACAAGCTCGTTGTCGTCTCCGATAAATAAGTTATCGAATAGATAGCCTGGGCCAACCAACAGGTGATGTATCAAATCCAATAGAGCACGTGTGGTAATGAATTGATCTTTGATCAATCTCGCTTTGAACAGTTGTGTGATGATGACTTCTTGAACACTTTCAAGTGATAGCAACTTGTAATTTGCAATTACTCTCTGATCGCCTCTACGCATCTCTGCGTCTTGCTTTGCAACAAGGAAAAATGGATTTGCTAGATCTGAACACGTTAGCTTTTTCAAAAGCGTACGGGCAAAGGCAGAGTAGGAGTTACCTTCCTTTTGGAAGTTAAATCTCGCGTATTGTTCAAAGTCAAGGTAATAGACATTTCCGTCGGGAATAGGACGAAGGTTTTTATTCAACTTACCGCTTAAGAATCGATCAATGGATTCCTTGATCTCTTGGTGACGTGCATCCCCTTCATTGGAGTAGTTCGCAAGCATCCCGATATTGATACCAAGAACTAGTGGTCTAGAACCGCTCTTATGCTCATCAAACTTCTCATCAAGTGCCTGTATGGCCGACTGATGAGGTGCAAAGCTATGCGTAGCGTCTAGATGGAAGTCAAACTTTTGTTGGTATTCGCTAAAGCACCTAGTCAAAATTTCAGACTTACCATCGCCACTGCTCCCACAAAGAAAGACAATTTTTTGCCCCTCAAGCGAACCAAGCAACTTTCTTAAGTCCGTCTCGATGTCTTGCTGAACAAACAGCCATGCCTTCATGTCATCGAGTTCATCCTTTTTCCGACTAGAAACCGTCGTTACTGAGAACGGAGAGGATTTGGCAAGTACGCCAAGGGCTTTTGTAAGGGTAATTATGCTCATGGCTTTGGCATTGACTTTGCTTATTAAGCAATTCTATAGTGGAGGCTTCTACAGCCTCCAAAAGTGGCATTCTTTCGAATCAGACTCACCCAGTTCAACCGCAACCCACTGAGGCTTGAACCGTAATTGGTCAACAAAATGAGCTAAAAAAATTAACCATTTCGTAATACATCGAACCATAAGAATATCAGACCCGAAGCTCATCACGTGAGCTCAACAATGAAAGCTCAAATCCTACGGCTCTAACACTGCTGCTAGTTGTACTGGTTAAATCGATTTAAGTGACTTCCAAGGTTTACATCTCAGAACTCAATACCTACACGCCATGAACATCCTCACCAAAATCTTTGTCGGCCTATTCCTACTTACCAGCTGCATAGTTGGTCTATACGAGGCGATGTTCATTGAGCCAAATCAAGTCGAGATTACTCATCACGATATGCGCGAAGGAAAAACGGCACCGCACTTGCGACTTGTGCAACTTTCAGACCTTCACCTTCAAATCTTTGGGAAACAAGAAAAGCTACTCGTTAATCTTGTAATGAATCAGAATCCCGATCTCATCGTTTTAACAGGTGACATGATTGATCGATCAGACGCACTACCGTTGTTGCACGAATTTATTGAAGCACTTAGCCCGATCCCCGTGATCGCAATTCCTGGCAATTGGGAACACTGGAGTGACATAGATTTCTCGGATTTGCGCGAAGTTATCGAGACTCAGCAACGGAACAAACTACTTCTGAATGAAGAGGCATATTTCAACAAAGGAAATCACACAATTCAACTGGTCGGTCTCGACGACTTCACCGGAGGGAATCCTGATCTGGGACTATTGGAACGTGTTGGGTACTTACACAAAAAAAACGTAACAACCGTACTCTTGGAGCATTCCCCCGGTTTTTTTGACTTGCCAGAGGTACGCCGAGTGATTGCATCGAACCAACACTTCCTATGCCTATCAGGGCACACCCATGGCGGTCAACTCACGATTGGAGGTTGGGCACCATTCACCCCAAGGGGTAGTGGTCATTTTGTAGCAGGTTTTTACGAAGTACCCGGATGCCAACTCTACGTCTCTAGGGGCGTAGGGATGTCAATCATCTCTGCACGAATAGGTTCACGACCTGAAATTGCTGTCTTCGATCTTTGACAACTTGGTCAGCATCAAATTGCTATGAGTCCTTACGAAAGCAGAAACGCCAACAATCAACTAGTGTCATGAGCATCGAGCCCAGCCCAATGAGGCCAATCGTAAAAATCACCAGTTCAGGAACAAAAAGACAACAACCTACGACACCAGCGACCTCAGAAATAAAATGATCCTTTGTCATCTTTTCCAACCAAGCAACCTCCCTGATCTGTTCCCACATCCGAATGACGGCTACTAAAAACCAAGATCCAAGTAAGGCATATAAAGGTAATGGCTCTGACATCTTCTCTCCCATTTTTCGAGAACAGTTTTCTCTAAAGTTGAATTAAGCGCACCAACGTTAGAAAAGTTAACTCTTCGTGTAATTTAAACCTATTAGGCAGTTTATTGCAGCCCTTCGACTACGAAGAAAAAGCTATCAAAGCAGGTCTTATTTTTACCATTCGAAATTTACTTGGCTTCGGTACCAACGTTGGATTTCCAGCAGCATAAGTGTGGTTTGGGCCGAATCATTGCTGAGTTGTTCACAGTTGACTATTGCCGAAACTCTTTGGGGAGTAAGTACAACGTTGGCGCTGGCTGAAGCAACTCCTTCGGAATTTTCGGAAACGGCGGACAAACCGCCTGAACTGACTTCGGACTGGTCGAACACCCGCCCAACCACAGCAGAACGGTTAGCCAACAAACTAGATTTCTTGCGGTAGTCATCAGAGATCTCCTTAGATATTTGGTTTTGAACTTGAGCCACATCGGCAGCGTGCTGCTCTTGCTTTGCTTTAGCGATTTGCACAGTTTGTTTCTCTGCATCCCACTGGCGCTG
>JAHEEQ010000162.1 GCA_024640585.1 Micrococcales bacterium | reverse complement strand
TCGACTCAAAGCAACAAGGAGGGAAAACAGAGAAAATCAAAACAGGAGCTCTAAAAAGCTCAAATCGGGTGGGTCAATATTCGATGCAAATCCCGGGTCAGATTTGGATGCAATTCAACAAATTAAAGACGCTGATCGCGATTTTTTTGGCAAATGTTACGTTGACTGCCTTAGCGGCTCCTGATGAAGAAGTACTTGGTAAAAATCAGAGTTATCCAGTTGGCAATATTCGAACTTGGACGCAGCCGCAATTCCGAATTGGTTCTTGGTCTGCACCACAAAAAATTGATGGCGTTGGTCATACGCGTATTGAAAAAAGTCCAAACTCAGTTTCGATTCCTAAGGCCCCTCTAGCTGTTAACTTGAAATACAGCCATGGGTCTAGTGAGTACTCATTGGATCAATACCTTGATCGTCAGAAGGTAACGAGTCTTCAGATTCTAAAAAATGGCAAGTTGTTGTTTGAAAAATATCAGTACGACAGAGGGCCTGAATCAAGATTTCTCTCTTATTCGATGGCAAAAAGCATTACATCCCTGCTTGTCGGGATTGCTTTAGATAAGGGAATGATCAAATCACTTGATGATCTTGCTGAGTCATATTCACCAACATTGAAAGGTACTGCCTACGGTGAAACAAGTATTCGTGATCTGTTGCGAATGGCATCGGGGATCGACTTTGCAGAAACTTATACGGGTAGTGATGACTCTGCCAAGCTAAGCAAATCTGTCATCACGGGTACTCCTTCGACACTTGATTTATTTAAATCATTTTCTCGTCGAGGGCAATCGGGTCAAAGATTTAACTACTCGTCTTTAGAAACGATGGCTCTGGGCTATTTGTTGAAAGATACAACTGGGAAAACGATTTCTGAATTGACCAAAGAGTGGATTTGGAATCCGATTGGTGCAGAGGATGAAGCCTATTGGATGTTGTCCAAAGAAGGGATGGAGGGGGCCTACTGCTGTTTTGCTGCATCGCCCAGAGATTGGGCAAAGATTGGATTGCTGTTTGCGCAAAATGGTTTGATGAACGGGCAGAAAATCGTTTCAGCAAATTACATCACTGAAGCGACTTCTGCAGACGCATTGCCATCCAACTTGAAAACTGGACTAACCCGTTCATATGGAGGCTACGGCTATCAGATTTGGTTATTACCGGGAGCTGGTCGCCAGTTTTGGTTGCGAGGAATACACGGGCAATCAATTTACGTTCAAGCAGATACAGGACTCGTGATGGTGCATACTGCCGCTTTTTCCTACCCAAGCGCTCGTATGGATCCGGCGCCTTACGATGAAATGCTGAGTCTTTGGCTGGGCGTTGTTGATTCTTTGGGATCTATCAAGTAACAACAACCATCTAATTTTTCTGAATTATTCTTGACCAGCAGTCCTTATTCAGCTGAATCTCCACCTAATTGATTCAGGACTGCTTTCCAAAGCTCCATTTTTTGGCGGTTCATAGCGTCACCGGTCGGATTGTCATACGCAGATGTTTGCACCATGACAATTTTTGAGTCGGGTTGAACATAAACCGTTTGACCGTGAATTCCTTGCAGTGCAAACGTTCTTTTGCGCATCGGAAATAACCAAACTTGATACCCATAGCCGAAATAGTTGGTTGCGACTTTAGGTTTGAAATTTGAAGGTTGCAGAGATGTATCCGTGGCTTCAAGCAGGTATTGTTTTGAAATAATTCGATTGCCATTAATTTCTCCATCGTTGGCAAGCATCATTCCTAATCTCCCCCAATCTCTGAGTGAAGCATAAAGACCGCCAGCTGCAGTTTCAACGCCATCTCCCATCATGGGGTGTCGCCAATAACTCGCGTGTTCTGCGCCTATTGGCTCCCATAGCCACTCTTTTGTGAGTGCAGTTAAGTTTTTGCCTGTCGCTTTGACCAGAACACGAGCTAATATTTCTGTCTCGATGCCGGCATAGTTAAATCGAGTGCCCTGTTCTGTCTCTCTGCTGTTGAAGAATTTTGCTGCGTCAATCATGCTTTGATTGCCGCCGTTGTTCATAAAGTGAACTAACCTCATTAGGTCTGAATCTGGTTTCCATGTGTACGTTTCTTGAAAGCGAACACCCGAAGACATGCGAAGCAAGTTTCTGATTGTTGTTTCACCATACGCAGTTCCTGAGATTTCAGGGAAGTACAGCGAGGCCGAATCGTCTAGTGATTTGATCAAACCTTTGTCTTTAGCAATTCCAATCAACAGCGCTGTCACAGTCTTTGACATGGACTGTGACAGAAACAGGTTGGTTGGTTTGCGGTCATATTGATAGCTCTCGTGAACGATTTTTCCATCTTTGAGAATCAATAGTCCAGTTGCTTTTTGACTCTCAAAATATTCTTGTGCAGTGATGTTGTTAAATCCCCATCGAAATGAAATCTTTGGAGGACTCTCTGCAAGGTCAATTTGAAGGGGCTTGCTACTTGCCTCAATCCGTCTGCCATTCGGAAAGCTAAGGTGACCAACTCGACACTCCATTCGGGCCAAACCCGGAAAACAGGCGGGGTAGCCGTTGGCTTTGCCCATCTTGTCTTCGTCTGGAGCCGCGTGTGCTGAAATTGCGCACGCCATGAAAAATAGTGCAAACAGAATTTTTCTTAGATTCATTTCAGACCCCTTTAAAGCATGGCGTTTCTGAGGCAGCGCGCATAGTTTCCATACGCAACCGACCTGAGTGTCTTTTCGTCAACACCGCGCTTAGCAAGCATGTCGACGACTTTACGAAGATCAATGAGCTGTTCAATGACTGCACCTTGTGGCAACCCATCTTCGTCTGTTCCGAACATGACGTGATCCGCACCAAGTATTTCAATCATTCGAATGATTTCACTTGCGTATCCATCAAGTCCGCCTCCGAACGAGGGTCCTAATGCCCAAAGACCGACTGCGCCGCCTTTGGATGCAATTTTTTTGGCATAGACCTCACTTAATCCACGCGACATATAGCCCCTGGATGTCCACGATTGTTCGGACTTAGTAATAAAGCTGTGCGACCAGATCATGGGCTGACTGGAAATTTCGAGTGCTTGGTCTATCGATGGTCCTGTCGAGTGTGCTAAATCAATCAAGATGCCGGTCGTGTTCAAGGCTCGAATCAGCTTCTTGCCAAAGTCTGAAAGCCCGTTGTGTGTAGGGCTCTCCGTTTGAAGATCCCCAATAGGATTTTTTATGTAGTGGACCAGCTGAATATGGCGAATGCCTCGGTCATAAGCGGACTGAAGATCGTCAAGACGACCTTCCAAAAAGTCAGCGCCCTCACTGGTCAGCACGACGTGAGGGATACCGTTGGACGCCTTGTCTAAATCTGCAACAGATCTGACGATGTTCACCCCGTTCCCAAGGAGACCTGATGTTGCATTGCTTAATTGCTGATCAAACGAAGCCTTGAGCTCACCTGCTGCAATAGGCCGGCCCTGTTCGACGCCGCTAGCGCTCATGCGAAGAAAAGGTGCATCTGGAACCACGGTCCAAGAGAGAAGACTAACGCCAGCCTCAGACATAAGGCTCCCCAGTTTGAAGACTGCTTCTTTATTTTTGCGAAGCAGTCCGAGGTGGTTGTGAGCGTCTGAAATAGGTATTCGGTTTTGTGCATTTGCCATACCGAACAATGAAATCCCTGCAACCTTCAGCAATACATCGCGTCTTTTCATTTGGTTAGCCTGTAATTTGTGACCAGTCTAAGCCGATCAATAGAAACGCTGTGGCCCAAGGGGAATGGTCATCATTCGATGGAAACGACCACTAGCGCTACGGTTTTTTCAACGCGCTCTGTTAATTCAACCAATGACATCTCTTTGCCCTGGCTTTTTGCTTTGCCTTTGGTGGCAGCTTTGAACTTACTACTTTTCTTAGTTTCAAAGCGGTATTTCGCAGGCAAAGTCCTCAACAGGTCTCTCAGGCAAGTTGATCGGACCGCATAGTTGACATTCTCGGGCTGTAGATTGGAGGTATCTAGAGATGGGTTGACTGCCAACTTGGAAGTAATCACCCCAACCACCAAGCCTTCGCGAGACACAAGTGGTCCGCCAGAGTTGCCGGGTTGGATGGGGACTGATATTTGAAAGAAATTCGGATTGTTTTCCACACCGGTCAAACTACTGATCAAGCCGTTGGTGACTTTCGATTCGAAGCCCTGTAGATTGACGCGCGGAAACCCAACGGTCAGAACCTCGCTGCCACGTTTTATTTTTCTTGAATCCCTCTGAATCGGCAGCCAATGTTGAACTCTCGATCCGACTTTTAAAACAGCCAAATCACAGGGTTCATTTTTAGCCAGTAGTTGCGCCGAGCGTTTAACCTCACCTCGCGTGGTGATGCTGATATTGCTGGCCTTGTCCACTACATGCAAACTGGTAACCATCAGTCCTTCTGAGTGAATGAAAAACCCCGTTCCAGCACGAGCTTGTTCACGTCGCATGGGTTGAGGTGATGACGCGCCAGGGGCCGCATTCATCTTCATAGGGTCGATGGCTGAAGCAGACTGAGTTTTGGATTTGCCCATAGGTAATCCCGTCAACCTCACGCGAATATCTCTTGGGAAGTCAAAACCGTCACACCCCATGAGCCATCCGTCACAACGATGAAGGTGGGTCAGCGCTAATCGGTAGTAGGTGGCCGCAGCTTCTGGATGTCCCTGGCCCTCTGCGGCGCGCCCTAGGTAGTAATAACTGAGATCAGAGAGATAGTCGATCTCT
>JAHEEQ010000161.1 GCA_024640585.1 Micrococcales bacterium | reverse complement strand
GGACAAAACTGAGCGTGATCGGGCTCGTAGCCGTGCAAAGAATGCGTCTCAATAGCCTGAGCTAGACCTTTAGTTTGGTTACAGAGCGGATACAAATAGACTAATAATGCGACAAATGCCACATTTATGGTGGTCGGGGGTTAATAATTGAGAGCGTTTCCTCTAGTCTCGCCCTCGGTTAGGTCAAGAACTAGTTAATAAAGATGGAGGCAGAGCAGCGTGGCTCGAACTCAGAAGCTCGACACTACGCAAGTTATTGCCGGTCGCAGTCCATCACGTCTGGCTTGGGATCGCTTCCGCCACAATCGTGTTGCAATGACAGCGCTTTTCATCTCAATCTTTTTCTTCACTGTCGCATATTTATCTTCACCAATTTTGGCTCTTCTCGGACTAGACCCATACGCAATGGATCGCAGCGCTATTGACTTAGACAATTTCAATAACCCAATTGGACCTTGGGGTGGAATATCTGCTGAGCACTGGCTTGGTGTCGAACCAGGAGTGGGCCGCGACGTTTTCGCTCGATTAATTATTGGAGCTCGTACTTCAATCACAATTGCCACGATTACTTCTGTGCTGTCTATTGGCATCGGCATGGTGATTGGTTTAGTTGCTGGATACTTTAAAGGAAAAGTTGATGAAGCGATTGGTCGCATAATCGATTTGCTTTTGGCTTTCCCAACTTTTTTCATGTTACTTGCAATTGCACGCCCAATGGCCGAGCGTTTACAAATTGCGCTAGGTGTTGATGACAAAAACATCGCCACAATTATTTTGTTAGTTCTACTTCTAACTATCTTTGGCTGGGCTGGTCTTGCGCGGTTGATTCGCTCAGATGTGCTTTCACTTCGCGAACGCGAATTCGTCTTAGCTGCTGAATCAATCGGCGCATCCCACAGCCGAATAATTTTCAAAGAGTTGCTACCCAGCCTTTGGCCAAAAGCAATTATCTTCTTAAGTTTGTCGTTGCCAGGATTCTTGACAACTGAAGCAGCACTTTCATTCTTGGGAATTGGTATTCAAGAACCAATGCCTTCATGGGGTGTGATGCTTGAAATGGCAGTAGCGAAGGCATATACGGTTCCAACATATTTCTTGATTCCTGCCACAACGCTTATCGTTTTAGTTACTGCGCTGAACTTGGTAGGAACAGGAATTTCGGATGCGTTTGATCCGAAGTTGGAAAGAAATAAATAATTTCTAAGCCGCGAGGTTTGGAAACTTCTAGGTGTGCATCGATCGAGTGCATCTAGAAAAATGCGAATGAAAGACATTCGCATCGTGTTAGGAGAGAAAATGGCACGAAAGAAACTCGGTGTGAAAATCAGCGCCGTGTTGGCTATCTCCGCATTGCTGGTTTCAGCATGTGGAAGTAGCTCTTCAGAAGGTAAGGGTGGAACCGTTACCTATCTGACACACGCTGAAAAAATCTTGCACCTAGATCCACAACGTAACTACACCGGTCAGGATTTGGCATTCTCTGTCACATACCTAACCCGTTCACTAGTTTCTTACAACACCGCTGCCGGTGCTGCTGGAACTGAACTAGTTGCTGACCTTGCAACAGACACTGGTACTCCAAGTGAAGACTTGAAGACCTGGTCGTTCACACTTCGTGATGGAATCACTTTTGAAGATGGTTCACCAATCACTTGTGCTGAAGTTGCATACGGTGTAAGCCGCAGCTACGCAGCTGATCTAACTGATGGTCCTGCATTCGCAGAACAATTCTTGGACATTGAAGGTGGCTACGCTGCTTACCCAGGTCCATACGAAGCAACTGCACAACAACAAGCATTGTTTGATAAGGCTGTTGAATGTTCAGAAGATGGAAAGACAATTACTTTCCACTTGAACTCTCCAATGGCTGACTTCAACTACACAACTGCATTGCTTACCTTCTCACCAGTTCCTTTGGATGAAGGCGGCAACATCGGTGAAGCGTATGACCAGAACATCGTTTCTTCAGGTCCATACAAGATTGATTCCTACACACCTGGCAAGTCACTTAACTTGGTTCGCAATGAAAACTGGAGTGCTGATTCAGATCCATTCCGTAAAGCATTGCCAGACAAAGTTGTAGTGAAGTTTGCTCAAGATGAAAAAGGTATTGACGAATACATCATCAACGGCACCGGTCCTGGTAAAACAGCTCTAAGCCTTGATGGAATTTACCCAGACAATCTTGAAGCAGTGTTTAGCTCAGCTGACATGGAAAGCCGTCGTCTAAATGACTTCGATATCTACGTCACCTATACAGCTGTAAACGTTGCGAAAATGACTTGTTTGCCAATTCGTCAAGCAGTTTTCTACGCACTTGACCGTGAAGCACTTCGCGCTCTTGGCGGTGGCTCACAATTCGGTGGTGATTTCGCTGATGGTGTGATCAAGCCAGCAACTTTGCCAACTGACTACAAGGCTGTGACAGGTTACGAAGATGCTGAACCAGCAGGAAACGTAACTAAAGCACAAGAACTGATGGATCAAGCAAAGACTGAATGTCCAGATGAATACACCCGCGTTACTACAAAGGGTATTACTCGCGACTATGCAGACAGCGATACGAACCGTCAAGGTTATGCAATCACTCAAGAAGCTCTAGCAAAGGTCGGCATCAAGTTGAATGCAAACTTCATCGATGGCGGCTCTTACTACGGTGTGATTTTGAACCCTGAAACTCAGGGCGATCTATCTGCTGCAGGTTGGGGTCCAGACTGGTTGAACGCATCTACCGTTATTCCACCACTCTTTATTGAAAATGGTGGCTTCAACGTTAGCCAAACACAAGTAGATCCAGATTACGCAGAATTCAAAGCCCTTGTTGATGAAGCAAAGGCAAACCCAGATCGCGCATCACAAGGTGCACAATGGGCAGCTTTGAACCAATTCGTAATGGATCACATGTGGGTTCTTCCAGGTCTTTTCACCAAGACCCAATACATGTGGGGTTCTGACCTAACTGGCGTTTACCTATGGGCTCCATACGGCTGCCCAGGCTTCAACGACATCGGTGTAAAGAACTAACCATTAACAAAATCGGTGGGTTGGCAATTTCGGTTGCCAACCCACCAACTTAAAAAATCTAAAGGAAAATTCAGTGGGCATTTACATATTTCGCAGAACTCTTTACGCGATGGCTTTGCTATTCGTGATTAGTCTCGTTGTATTTGTGCTATTTGCATCGCTACCTTTCGATCCGGCCGCACTTACATGCGGCAAGAACTGCACTGCAGAAGTAATTGAAGCCAACCGAGTTCGACTTGGATACGACCTTCCGATGTGGGAGCAATATGTCAAGTTCCTTCAAGGCATATTCATGGGCCGGGAATATGGCCATGGAATTGCGGCATTTAGTTGCCCAGCACCATCACTCGGATATTCATTCTTTAAGCAAGAGTGTGTGACCAACCTTCTTGTGACAGCACTTCCTCCAACAATTTGGTTGGCGATTGGATCAGTAACACTTTGGGTTGGAACTGGTGTAATGCTTGGGATCTGGGCAGCTCGTCGTCGCGGTGGAGCGCCAGACCACATCATCAATGTATTAACAGTTTTTGCAACATCAATGCCAACTTTCCTAACCGGCCAGATGGCACTTACTTTCTTGATTGGAAAATTCGGTTTAATTCCACCGCCAGATTACTACGAGCCGTATCAAAACTTTCCAAAGTTTTTCATGACCATGCTTTTGCCATGGATTGTGCTGGCCCTTCCCGGGCTCGCAATCTACGCGCGTTTAACACGTGGTTTTGTTTTGGAAACTGGATCCGAAGATTTCGTCCGCACCGCACGCGCAAAAGGCTTATCCGAAAAAACAATTTTGTGGCGCCACACTTTGCGCCCAGCTCTTTCGCCACTTACGACTTTGGCGGCAATGGATCTTGCGTTCATGCTTGGAGGCGCAGTAGTTACTGAAAAAATCTTTAGCATCCCAGGTCTTGGTCGTTTGACAATTCAATCTGTAATTGAATATGACCTGCCAGTGATTGTTGGTACCACTATTTTGGCTGCGGCGTTTATTGTGGTTGCAAACCTGATTGTTGACATTCTCTACTCTGTAATCGATCCGAGAGTGCGGTTGCAGTAATGAGCTATTTACAAGTTAGAGATTTGCGTGTTGCATTCCCAACCGATGACGGTTTGGTCCAAGCCGTAGACGGTGTTTCCTTCAGCATTGAGCGGGGCAAGACTCTTGGAATTGTTGGTGAATCAGGTTCTGGAAAATCTGTAACTAGCCTTGCAATTATGAGCTTACTAAATCGTAAACATGCGATTATCACCGGCGAAGTCTTGATTGATGGCAAAAACCTCATCACTGCGGACGATGAAACAGTCCGCAAATACCGTGGTCATGAAATGGCCATGATTTTCCAAGACCCAATGTCTTCACTTCATCCATTCTTTAGTGTCGGCGATCAAGTTGCTGAGGCTTACAAAGTTCATAATGAAGTGTCTGATGAAAAAGCGTTTGAACATGCAATCCAGATGCTAGATCGCGTTGGAATTCCTGAACCCGCCAAGCGCGCGAGGGACTACCCACACCAGTTCTCTGGCGGTATGCGTCAACGAGCAATGATTGCAATGGCGCTTTGCAACGACCCGTCCCTTCTGATTGCAGATGAACCAACCACAGCGCTCGACGTTACTGTGCAGGCGCAGATTCTTTCTTTGATTAAGGATGTTCAAAAGGAATTCAATTCTGCAGTCATCGTTATCA
>JAHEEQ010000156.1 GCA_024640585.1 Micrococcales bacterium | reverse complement strand
CTTGGGACGAGCTGGCTTTTCGCACGGTCAAAGAAACGTTGCAACACTACTTCGCCGATGCCAAAACTGGTCGGTTTGAATTGCACCAGGTTGACATTTCTTAAATCGACTCAAACTGCATTGGTTACATAAAAAACAAAATCAAAAAAGACAAAAGGGCTAGTAGCTCAACGCTACTAACCCTTGTCATTCTTGGTGTGAAACCGCTCGAAAGATGCCTTGAAAGCGTTAAAAACACTAGACTTTTAATTAATTCACTCTGCAACGTTCCCCCGCTTGTTCCCCCGTTTTGACATCGCTATAAAGGGTTCGAAACTGCACTTCTATGAGATAAGTGCCGCATCAAAAAATTTCTCAATCTGTCTCAAAATATTCACACCCGACGCTCCTTCCCAAATTGGCACAGCTCCTCCTCCAGTGGCGCGAAACAAATAAAACAAATATCAGCCGGGTCCACGATTTGGAACTCAACCGATGATCGAAACTCCGCTGTTCGAATCTGAGTTGCCACTTCGTATGGATCACCAATATTCTTCTTATCGGCTAAGGAAAGCTCAGTCCAGCCGCCTTTTGAAGAAGTGCGCTTATCCAGAACCCGATCAAAACGTTCTGCGCTGAAAATAACATCCCCACCAAGGATGACATACAACAAGTGCTCGCAAGCAATTTCATCTTGAGGCTCATGAGCATGCCCGCAAAATGGGCAATGAATCGGCTGCGCGTACCAATTTTCGAAAACCACATTATTTGTTGTCATTCAACACCTAAAGGGAAAATCAAGTTGAAGTCAGCATTCGTACACAGATTTAAAGCGTCTGCAAACCGATCAGGATCAAGGGCTCTTTGAACAAAAGGAGTTGATGTCGTAATGAACTCCTTGGTGACAGGATGCAAACCCAACGGAAGTAACCTGGGCAACAAACCGGCGACTAACTCATCTAGAGCCGCAATCGTTTGCGGCGTCAAAGATATGGCGCAATAGCTTGCAGGAGCGCCGAGTGGAGAACAAAACATTGGCAAGCTGTAAGTAAGACGCCCTGCCCCACCAATGTGCAATGTGATCTCTTCAAAATCCGTCGCATCACCTATTTTTAGTAATGCCCGACCGCTCATCGATTTTCTATCCAGCGAAATTTGACTGATCGAAATACTCTGCGGTGTTGGATAGACCTTTACATTTTCATCAAGCCACGCTCTAACAGCCTGAAGGTGATCGGTCGAAGCATTATCTTTACTCATCTGATTCCTCAAACTCATAACGCTAGTTGGCCAGCCACTTAATAAGCAAGTCCCTAACGTACTCTCTCGGTAGCATGTGCCCTGCACCGTCTACCACAGTGACGTTCACTCCCACCATCTCACCAAAAACCGAAACGTTTTTGGGATTGCTTTGCCAATCTTCAGAACCCGTATAGATCTCACACTTAATGGGCGCTGGAAAAATACCGGCTTTAGCTAGCTCAAACAATCGCTCTGCTCTAGGCGGGATGAAATTCATCAAAGTCTCCTCGTTAGAGAATTCGCCAACTATGGGGGACAACAATATGACATTGCCAATATAGGGCTGATTGATCTGCGCTTGAGCATGAAGAAACAAATATGCACCAAAGGAGTTAGCAATGACCTTTGCATCTTCATGCCAAAAGTGCACCTTCAAATCGGATGCGACTGTATTGATTTGATCTTGAAATGTGAGCTCTTTAAATTCCCCCACTGTTTCTCGACCTGTCACATCACAGCCCATATCTAATAGTGCTTGGCCTAATCCCGTACCGATCAAACCACCATGTCCTGGTAAGTAGTAGATCATCTGACGCGTCTTAGGAGTAATTTCTTGAGCTACGACAGGTTTAAGTACGGCAGAACCTGTGGCACTCCAACGCTCGCAAGAACTTTCAGCGCCAACTTCCGTCAGTGTTGTCAACTTCGGCGAACGCCGCTGTTGAGCTGGAATTTGGAAATACTCAAATCCGCACCTGAACCCTGCGCCAGCACGCATGACGTACGAGCAATTTTTACAGGCATTTATCTTTGAATCTGAAGTAGGTTTAGATGTCATTCTCACTAGTTTAGTTGGACATTTTGAGCTTGATTCAACCGACACTACCTGAGCCAAAAAGTGGCTTCTCAAGGTAAGATGAAACGCGATAAATTCGATAATTGCTTCGAAAGAATTAGCAAAACCACGGCTCAGCAGAATTTCAGCCATTTCGAAATCAGGCTTCAATGATTGATGATTTATTTTCAGACGATGTGAATCTAGGCCCAACCGTCTTCTCGATCTCGGAGGAAAGTTCAGCGGGAGGGTCTTCCTACTGCTGGATCGAATCAAGGGCCGATGGATTTCACCTTTTTGGATCAGAGCTTGGACACATGTGCGGCCCTAGTGCCAGTGCATCTTTGGCACTCCATGGATCAGGTTTCTAATTTGGCCTGGAATTCATGGAAATAAATACATCCTTGTCCCCACCGCAATTTCGTGAAATGCTTGATGGCATTGACTTTTCGAACGTTACTTCTCTCAAAGTGAATGATGAGGAAATTCAATGCCGAAAAGTTAACGAAATCGTCTCTGTTTATCAATCGAAAATAGATGAAGTTGAAACAACGATACAAGACGAGCAAGATCAAGCCGAAGCGGAGTTTGCCGAGGAGTATGGACGCTCCCCAGATGCCCAAGAACTGCATGACTGGATCAATATGGGACGATCTTCAAAACTTTGAAGTCATTACTTCCGTGACTTTGTAATCGTATCCATTACGACTTTACGAAAACGCGGCAGCATGTTGACTAACAGCGGATGTTGAACAGACAACTTTTCATCATCCCCACCAAACCACTCGTCAACTTTGTAGTCCCAATCCGGAATTAAGTCCAACAAGCCGTCAACTACATCACTAGGGACATTTTTGTCGGTCGAGGCGTCAAAGCTTTGCGAAGAATTTTGCGACCACTCTAGGAATCGACCGCCAAACCCCATGCCTTGATTATCAAAGTCTGCATTGAGCAACTCTTCCTCAACTAAATACAATTGATCATCTTTGCGTAACACTAGCCATGGATCATTGATGTCAAAACTCTCTCTACAAACCCAAACCGTCCAATCAAGACGATAAACAGGCCCAGGCTTGTCATAAGTTTTCAGCTCATCTGCAAACAACTCCAATGAGCTCTCACTCGTTAAACGTTCTACTGTATTAACGTCAACACGAAGTAGAACCTCACTTTCAGAACCTGCATTTGAGTCACATCCAATCGATGATGCGACATCCAAGGCAGCGCTGAATTCCCACCCAGATGACTCAATCGAAATATTACTTGTCAATTCACTCACATGTATACCCCGATATTTCGCTCTGGATAACTCTCATACATATGTTCAAAAACCGCTGAACACTTTTGCTGATAGAGCTCGGGCGTATATGCGCGAGGCAGACCCGAATCCAACGTATCTTCGATCGTTAGTTTTAGTTGTGATCGAGCTGTTGATTTCTGTCGCCAATTCAAAACGAGCAAATCTTTTAGTCGAGTGAGCAAATCACGAGCAACTTTCTTCACCTCTGCCCGCTCTTGCATTCCTAACTCTGGTGATGGTCGAGTCAGAATGTCGAAAATAACCAACTCCTCTTCCGTCATGTTCTCGCGCACATGTCGTTGCTCTTCATCGTTAAGACTATTGCTCAACTCTAGCAACTCCAGATATAACGCCTCGATGGTTCGACTTCCTGCGTTGTAACTTTCAATCAGCTCTTCAAACTTATCGGCGAAATCGGCGCGTGTGCGGTTTAGCTGGATCATTTTTTCCAGTTGAGCGCGAATGGCTGCTTTGAGCACCTCAAGATCAGTGTTCTTGTGCTTGGACTGTTTGAACTTTGAGGCAAGCGCCTCGAAATTGATTTTGGACAAGTCCAGCGGTGCAGGACCTTCTTCGCGGATGGCGTGGCCGGTAATGGATTCGTCAAGCAGCCCGTTGATCTGTCCCATGACCTGCGTGATGTCAGGTGGGTTGGGGTTCAACTTTGCACGAATCGCTTCGGCCAATGTGGTCAGGTAGGCCACGCGGCTGGAGAACTCCAATGCCACCGGGTCAGGTTTCACGGCGCGGTAAAGGGTACTGACCAGTCGTTCGTGGCCAAAGAACTCGCGGCGCAACGGGTCTGGTGAGATCAGCGCATTCATCCCATCTTCAATGGCCTGCAAGCGTTCCAGACTGCCGCCAGCCAGCGCCTCCATCCCGCTCAAACTCACCCCGAACTTATCGCAAAAGGCAGTGGCATCCACCACCGAACGACGCAGCTCATCCACTAGTTGTTGCTTGTCTTTGACCGGGGTTTTGCCGTCTTTGCCCGCGCCGTAGATAGCCAGCGCCTTTTCCAGCGAGGCAAACACATTGGCATAGTCCACGATCACACCGCTGTGTTTGCCTGGAAACACGCGATTGGCCCGCGCAATAGTCTGCATGAGCGTGTGGTTGCGCATGGGCTTATCCAGGTACACCGTGGAGCAGCTTGGGGCGTCAAAGCCGGTGAGCCACATTGCGCACACGAACACCAGCCGCAGCGGATCGTCGGTGTCCTTGAACTTTTCGTCTAGGCCCGGTTGCGAATCGTTCATGCGCTTGCGGTGCGGCTCGATGTCCAGCCCTTGCTCAAGCATGTGGGCGATTTCGTTTTGACCCGGCGAAACGATCAGGGCCATGTCGGTGGTAGTCAACACGTCCAG
>JAHEEQ010000154.1 GCA_024640585.1 Micrococcales bacterium | reverse complement strand
GCAACTGCCCAAAACCACATCAAAAACCTCAAAGCAGATTTGCAAGAAAATAAAGCAAAATTGAAAGCACTTTCACCATTCAATGTTCTAGCTCGTGGTTACGCAGTTGCAACAGACAATCAGGGAAATGTAATTCGTGACGGCAAAGTGTTAAGTCCTGGTGAAACATTCAACATCCGAGTTGAAGCAGGTACATTTGGTGCCAAGAAAGTAGAGGAATAATCGTGGAAATCGAACAAATAGTTGCATTGGCTGAAAAACAGATTAAAGAATTGTCGTACGAAGAAGCTCGCGATGCACTTGAAGTTGTGGTTGAAGCACTAGACGATGCTTCATTACCGTTGAGCGAACTTATGAAACTATGGGAAGTTGGCGAAAAGATTGCTGCAGTTTGTGAAACGCAACTCAAAGCGGCAGCAAAGAAATTAGATGACGGGTTGCCAACCGAAACTAACTAATTTTTGAAAGCACTTTCAATAAGAGTGGATATGTATTCGCCGTCACCAAAATGATATTTCCATCTTTCATAGAAGTGGCAATAACTTCGTCGCCAGCTCCGGAATAAATCATCCAAACTGCTTCACCGATTTTTTCAGTTCCAACTTTCGATTCAACAAATCCATTTACGAAATTCTCAACTGCAGATGTGTCTGATTGATCAATCGCAACATATTTTGATTCACCTTTTACATAACTCACATGCCAGTGATGTTTGGTGATGTCGGTTGGCACTTGTTCGACCCAGGCAGTTGTTGCTTTCCATTGCGCACCTAGTGAAAGCTCAAGTGGAGTGAAACTCAATTCAGCTGCTGCGCCGATGGCGACTTCGTGGGCATTGACTGGGGCAACCGATGGCTTTGAGTCAGCTGGCCGCCAAGTAACTAGTAGAACTAGTCCAACTGCCACCCCAAGGGCCAACATGGACCTTGCCATGTCTAGGAAGGTCTCTCGGCCTCGAGGTTTAGGTGATTTACTCATGTGCAAAGTCTCTCGCGAGTGGGTTTACGCGTAACCTTCGGGTGTGGCTGAATTCTTTTACTCTGATCTACTTCCTGTGGGTGACTTGAAAACCCCGTACCGCCTACTCACTCGTGAAGGGGTTGAAGTCATCAACCTTGACGGTCGGGAATTTCTAAAAGTTGATCCAAAAGTTATTGAGCTAGTCACTGAGATTGCAATTCGCGACATTCAACATCTACTTCGGCCAGGCCACTTAGAACAGTTGCGCAAAATTCTGGATGATCCTGAAGCATCTGGGAATGACAAATTTGTGGCACTTGATTTACTGAAGAATGCAAATGTCTCTGCAGGTGGTGTGCTGCCAATGTGCCAAGACACAGGCACCATGATTGTTAGTGCAAAACGTGGACCGCAAGTTCTGACAGATGCGCGGGATGAAGAATTTATTGCACGTGGTGTGTTTAACGCTTACCAAAAATTAAATTTGCGTTATTCCCAAGTCTCTCCAATCTCAATGTGGGAGGAAAAAAACACCGGTTCAAACTTGCCAGCACAGATCGAAATTGGATTAGACACCAAACCAGGACATGAGCTCGAATACGAATTGTTCTTCATGGCAAAGGGTGGTGGAAGTGCCAACAAGAGTTACTTATTCCAAGAAACTAAAGCACTTTTGAATCCAACATCTTTTAAGAACTTTTTGGACGAAAAGCTTCGCTTAATCGGAACAAGCGCTTGCCCTCCGTACCACTTAGCAATTGTTGTAGGTGGCACAAGTGCGGAATTCGCATTGAAGGCTGCAAAGTACGCATCCGCTCGATCGCTTGACGCCCTTCCAACTCAGGGAACGATTAATGGACACGGATACCGTGATTTGGAAATGGAAGCCGAAGTTCTAAAACAAACTCAAGAATTTGGAATTGGTGCGCAGTTCGGTGGCAAGTATTTCTGCCACGATGTTCGAGTAATCAGGTTGCCACGCCACGGAGCTTCTTGCCCTGTCGCAATTGCTGTTTCATGCAGTGCGGACCGTCAGGCATTCGCAAAAATCACGCGTGATGGTGTCTTTATTGAAGCACTTGAAACCGATCCAGCTAAATATCTTCCAGAAGTTGGTTTGAAATCAAGTGAAGACAATGTGGTCGCGATTGATTTGAATCAACCTATGAAAGATGTGCAGGCACAACTTTCAAAATTGCCCGTAAAAACACATGTCTCGATAACTGGAACCTTGATAGTGGCACGCGACAGTGCCCACGCAAGAATTTTGGCAGATCTCGAAGCTGGCAAACCACTTCCGCAATATATGAAGGACTACGCGGTGTATTACGCCGGACCTGCAAAGACACCAGCTGGATACGCATCAGGTTCATTTGGTCCAACCACTGCAGGTCGCATGGATTCTTATGTTGATCGCTTCCAAAAGGAAGGCGGTTCGCTTGTTATGTTGGCAAAAGGAAATCGCAGCAAGGCAGTTACTGAAGCTTGCAAGAACAACGGCGGTTTCTACCTTGGTTCTATCGGTGGACCTGCTGCAATTCTTGCGCAAGACAACATCACTTCGATTGAAGTCCTTGATTTTGAAGATTTGGGAATGGAAGCGGTTTGGAAGATTGAGGTTAAAGACTTCCCGGCTTTCATTGTCGTAGATGACAAAGGCAACGACTTCTACGCCGAAACGATGCGCCCGTTATCGATTCGTAAATAGTTAAAGCTTTGTGACTGGGCTGTAACGAAGTAGTAATCGCTTCGAACCAACTGCGCCACCAAAATCAATTGTCACTTGCGCGTTGTTACCAGTGCCCGCGATTTCTAGCACGGTGCCCATCCCAAATTTGTCATGCAGAACGCGGTCACCCGCTACTAAATCGAATTCCTTGGCAGACGCATCTTTGTTTAGTTTAGACAGAAGTCCGGCTGCTGACGGATTTGAGCCAAAACCATTTTCAGAAATTGATCGATTGCCCAATCCTTCACCGCGGGAACCGCGAATCCATGAAAGAAGCTCCTCCGGAATCTCTTCAAGAAAGCGTGAAACATTGCCAGGCATAAAATTTCCCCACATCATGCGCTGCATTGCTCTTGTCAGATAGAGAGATTCACGAGCTCGAGTAATACCGACATACGCCAACCGACGCTCTTCCTCAAGTTCTGCAGGATTTTCAAACGCACGGCTATGTGGAAACACGCCTTCCTCGAGGCCCGTCACAAATACGACTGGATACTCCAATCCTTTTGCAGTGTGAAGGGTCATCAAAGTGACAAAGCCTTCGTCGTATTCCGGAATTGAGTCAGCGTCCGCAACTAATGAAACTCTTTCTAGGAAATCAAGCAAAGTTCCAGTTTCATCATTCTCGGCAGCACTAATTTCAAATTCCCGCGCTACTGATTCCAACTGATTTAAGTTTTCTACACGACTTTCATCTTGCGGGTCGGTGCTTTTGGCTAGTTCTAGCAAATAACCAGACTGCTCGAGCACTGCATTCAAAATCACAGAAGGTTCGGTGTCGGCTTCAACTAGAACCATGAGATTTTGCAACATCTCAACAAACTGCTTAATTGCACTCACCGCACGATTTTGTAGGCCTGCAACCGCGTCCACCATCACCATCGCATCGAACAAGCTCAAACCGTTTATTGCAGCGTAGTGTTGAAGGAGCTCTTCAGCCTTGTCGCCAATTCCACGTCTTGGAACGTTCATAATGCGACGAAGAGAGATCTCGTCATTTGGATTAATCAGCACTCGCAGGTATGCCAGGGCATCTTTAATTTCGGCTCGTTCATAGAAACGAGTACCACCAATAATCTTGTATGGAATTCCTGCTCGTATCAAAACTTCTTCGAGAGAACGTGACTGGCTGTTCATCCGATAGAAAATTGCTACCTCGCTTAACTTATATTTTCCGGTGGTTTTCAATCGCTCGATTTCTCCAGCGATATACGCAGCCTCATCGTGGTCGTTGTCGCCTACATAAACTCGAATAGGTTCACCATCGCCAGCATCTGTCCAAAGTTTCTTTTCTCGGCGGGATTTATTCTTTGCAATTACTGCGTTCGCTGCAGAGAGAATTGTTTGGGTGGAGCGGTAGTTTTGTTCTAGCAAAATTGTGGTTGCGCTCGGGAAGTCTCTTTCGAATTCATCAATATTTCGAATTGTCGCTCCGCGAAAAGCATAAATACTTTGATCCGCGTCGCCAACTACACAAAGCTCTGCCATTTCACCAGTGCCAACCCCACATAACTCACGAATCAACTCATATTGCGCCATATTTGTATCTTGATATTCATCCACCATGATGTGGCGAAAACGACTGCGATATCGCGCGGAAACTTCTGGGAATCGTTTCAGCAATACCACCATGTTGCCAATTAAGTCGTCAAAATCCATTGCATTCGCAAGCACTAATCTCTTTTGGTAGGCAGCATATATTTCGGCTTGAGTTCTTTCAGCATAATTCGATGCGCGCTCTGCAAATTCCTGAGGACTTAGTAATTCATTCTTTGCCCCACTAATTGCAGTAAGTACGGTGCGCGGCTTATGGATTTTTGGATCTAGATCAAGGTCAGCTATTACACGCTTTAACAGAGAAAGCGAATCATCGGTGTCATAAATTGTGAATGACGTTGTGTAGCCAAGCAGTTGGGCATCTTTGCGAAGAAAACGAGCGCAAGCACTATGGAAAGTTGAAACCACCATGCTTCGAGCCACTGGCCCAACCAAAAGTTCGACTCGTTCGCGCATTTCAGCGGCTGCTTTGTTTGTGAATG